>JASGCR010000031.1 GCA_030054015.1 Candidatus Symbiobacter sp.
TATTGAAAATCTATTTAAAATCAATGCCTTACACCAACCCCCCCAAGAAAAGCTAGAATTTTTTAGCAAAAATTCTAGCTTTTCTATCCCCCCCTTCCTAAGCAGGAAGGGGGGGTCAGAGATTTTTTCGCCTTATTCAGACCTTCCCTAAAGAGCGTCATTATCCCCCGTCCAATGTCGACGCCCTTCCTTTTAGCCCTTCCCTTTAAATATTTAGCGATGATAGACAATATATCCAAAACCCTTGGGCAATTCTTAAAAAAATTTGCTATGTTTAAACCCTTATTCTATAAGCCTCGACCAACCAAAACCCCCGACCAACGAGTGTAACATTTAGGGTTAAGCCATGACAGAGCCAAGAATGCAGCTGGAGCACAAAATTCCGTCCGCCTCAATCTTAGATTTGGCAAAACTGCGCCAGACGGCGATCCAACACCAACCTTATGATTACGTGATCATCCCGCAATTTATTAAACCGCAGGAATTTCCAGAAATCTTCAAGCAATTCCCGCGCGTCGCCAAAGGCGGTTCCTGGCCGGTGGAGCGTCTTAAATATGGCGAAAAATTTGGTCAATTGGTGACGGAATTGGAAAGCGACGCGCTGCGCCACCTCATTGCCGAGAAATTCGCGGTCGACCTGGCGGGCAAACCCACCATGATCACGGTGCGCGGCCAGGGGCGCAGCAAAGATGGCGGTATTCACACGGATTCGGTCGATAAAATTATTACCTTATTGCTGTACGTTAATATGGAATGGCCGCACCCGGGCGGGCGGCTGCGTATTCTTAGAAACGGCACCGACATTAACGACTATGCCGATGAAATCGAGCCGGTACAGGGAAATCTGCTGATTTTCCGCCGCAGCGACCATTCCTGGCATGGGCATTTGCCCGCCGCCGACGAAAGATTATCGCTGCAAATGAATTGGATGATCGACCAATCCTCACGCGACAGCGAATTAAAACGCCACCGCCGCTCGGCCTGGCTCAAGAAATTTTTTGGCGGCTATTGAGAGCCAGCCGACCGCACCCAGCAATGGCAATGGCAATGGCAATGGCTTGATGCGAATTGCACAAAAAATTTGTTTGATGTAGAATTCCTGCGGGTAAATGCTGTGGCATTGGCATTGGCATTGGAGAGAAAAATGGTTGATCTGACACAGGATTATGACGGTTATGACGGTTCCCAGGATTACCGTAATTACCACAATTACCGTAATCACCGGAATTACCGCAATAATATTGAGCCAAATTTTAAGCGGAATCCTTCCTTTTTCGGCAGTTTTGTCAAAGGGCTGGGGTCGTTGTTTTCCCTCGCACCGGTGCCGGATTTTGCCGAAAAGCCAATGATGTCCCCCCAAGAAATCTCCGCCGCCGCCTGGAAAATGACGGGTGATTCTTTGTATCAAGCGATGGGCAAAACCCCCCCGCCGCCGCCAACGGCTGAACCTTTGAGCGATGAGGAAATTAAGGCGATGGTCCGGGAGGGGCTTAAAGGACGGGAAGCGGAATTCATCAAAGAATTGGAAGAAAATAAGGAATTGACGATGGTTCTGACGATTACGACCAAAAATAAGGGGGAAGAAAATGATGAAATCCGTGAAATCGTCCTCGAAGTCAGGCGAGAATTCTGTCGAGAAGTCGGGCGAGATGATGCTTGAGATTCGTGAGGGAAATCGACATGAAGAAATTGACAAGCAAACCAATTCTTTGGTCATGGTGTTAAAGCGGGAAGTGACGACGCGCAGAAGTCATATTTTGCACGTTGATGAAATTGAGCGTTTTTACCAATTAAGTCCAGAAATGGCCGAAAAAATTGTCAATGACGGACTATTAAACAGCCAGCACAAGCGAAATACCGAAACATATAACCTTGTAACCCAGCGCCAGGCCCTGGTGGGTAAGATAAAGATAACGTTAATCGGTCAATTACTTGCCTTTAGTTTTGCCATTTTGGGACTTATTTCTGGCCTGGTTTGCGTATATTTTGGTTATCCGACTTTGGCGGGCGGCTTATTTACGGTCACGATCACCGGAGTTGTTGGCTCTTATTTGCTCGAACGCTATAAAAAAGAGAGCAATCCCCCAGAAAAATCATGAATTTTTCCTTTCAATTAATCCGACAAGACGGCGCGGCAAGGCGCGGTAAAATCCATACCGCGCATGGGGAGATTGACACCCCGGCCTTTATGCCGGTGGGTACCGCCGCGACGGTCAAAGGCATGTTGCCGCAAAATTTGCGCGCATTGGGGGCGCAGATCATTCTTGCCAATACCTACCATTTGATGCTGCGACCAGGCGGGGATGCCTTGGAAAAACTGGGCGGGCTGCATCGATTCATGAACTGGCCGGGGCCGGTTCTGACGGATTCGGGGGGATACCAGGTGATGTCTTTGGCGGGATTGCGTGACCTGGATGAAACCGGCGTGACATTTCGCTCGCATTTGGATGGATCGCGCCACCAATTGACGCCGGAGCGGGCGGTGCAATTGCAACATCAATATGACTCGACCATCACCATGGTGTTGGATGAATGTACGCCCTATCCCAGTACCTATGATGCCGCGCGATCTTCGATGGAGCGGTCGATGCGCTGGGCCGAGCGGTGCAAAAACGCCTTTGTTGCGCGGGCGGGTTACGGGGTGTTTGGCATTGTCCAAGGCAGTATTTTCCCCGATCAACGGGCGCAATCGGCTTTAAAATTGGCAGAAATCGGCTTTGACGGTTATGCGATTGGCGGCTTGGCGGTGGGCGAGGGGCAGGCGCAAATGTTTGCGATGATTGAGGCGACCATGCCCTATCTTCCGCCAGGCCGTCCGCGTTACCTGATGGGGGTGGGCAAGCCGCTTGATCTCTTGGGGGCGGTGGCACGCGGGGTGGATATGTTTGATTGCGTCCTGCCCACCCGTTCGGGGCGTACGGGTCAGGCCTTTACCCGCTTTGGCACGGTGAATTTGCGCAATGCCGTCCATCAAGGGGATGACAGCCCGTTGGATAGGGAATGTCTCTGCCCGGCCTGCCGCGATTACAGCCGCGCCTATTTGCATCATCTGGTGCGCAGCAATGAGATTCTGGCCTCGGTTTTATTGACCTGGCATAACCTGGCGTTTTATCAACAAATTATGGCGGCGATGCGGGACGCGATTGCGGTCGGCCAATTTGCCGATTTTGCCAGCAAATTTACCGAAGATTATGAAACCAAAGAACGTGAGGCGGCAGCCAATCCCAAACCAACCCGCCGCAAAAGAAGCAATACCCCTAACACTGTGCCTTCGGTTTCGGGTAAAATAGCGGCATCATGACATTATTTCCTGCGTTTCCTGCCGATCCCGATGCCCGCTTGATGCCGCGCCGCGCCTTGATCAGCCTTTCGGATAAAACCGGTCTGGATCAATTGGCCGCGAGTCTTAAACAACACCAGATCGATGTGATCTCGACCGGCGGTACCGCCGCCGCCCTGCGCGGTTTCGGACTCGCTGTGCGCGATGTGGCCGAGGTGACGGGTTTTCCCGAATGTTTGGACGGGCGGGTGAAGACCTTGCACCCCAAAATCCATGGCGGCATTTTGGCGCGGCGCGATAACCGGGAACATCTCGAAACCTCAGAAAAATTGGGGCTAGAGCCGATAGATTTGTTGATTGTTTCGCTGTACCCGTTTGCGCAAAAATCGGCGGAATATGACAAAATTGTGGCGGAACACGGCGAAAACTCCCCCGCCGCAAATTCTCCAACCGTCCAGGCTGCCTTGGCCGAGGTGATCGAAGCCATTGATATTGGCGGCCCGTCTTTGATTCGCGGGGCGGCGAAGAACCACCCCTTTGTTGCGGTGATCACCGCGCCGTCGCAATATCCGGCCTTGATCGCCGCGCTGGATCAGGGCGGCACCAACCTGGCCGAGCGCCAAGGTTACGCCGCCGCCGCCTTTGCCCATACCGCCGCCTATGACGCCAGGATTGCCGCATTTTGTCACCAGGTCTGGGGGGGGAGTTCGGTGGGGGGGCAGGACGGGCTGCCGGCTCATCTCACGCTGGTCGGAGAATTGGTCGAAAAATTGGCCTATGGCGAAAATCCCCATCAACCAGCCGGCCTGTATCGCTGCGGCAGCCACGGCCATAATTTGGTCACCGCAACGCAAGTTTTGGGTAAAAAATTATCGTACAACAATCTCAATGACGGGGATTTGGCCTGGGCGGCGGCGGTTGACCTCCACCAGGAATTCGGCAAAGATGCCGCCTGGAACCAAGCGGTGGTGATCGTCAAACATGCGACACCGTGCGGGGCCGCGATTGCCGCCGATGGCGCGACAGCCTTTGCCCGCGCTTATGACTCCGACCCCGTCAGTGCCTATGGCGGGGTGGTGGCGGCAAATTGCGCGATTGATGCGGCGATGGCCGCCCTCATCGCGCCGCATTTTTTTGAAGTGATCATTGCCCCCGGCATCAGCGAAGAGGCCTTGGCCCTCCTCAAACGCCGCGAAGCCATGCGGATTTTGCTAACCGGCGGCATCACCGCCCCGCCGCCAAGCCCCGCCAACCCGCAAAATTGGCAAATCCGCACGATTGAGGGCGGATTTTTGCGGCAAAGCCCGGATCATGGGCGGGTCCAGCTCGATGAATGCCAGCTTGTTACCGCCCGTGGCCCCAGCCCCCAGGAAAAGATCGATCTGTGCCTGGCCTGGCGTGTGGTGAAATATGCCCGGTCAAATGCCATTGTCCTCGCCAAACAGGGGCAAATTATTGGGGTGGGAAGCGGCCAGACCAGCCGCGTCGATGCGGCGAAGCAGGCCGTGGCGGCGGCGGGGGAACGGGCGGCGGGCAGCGTGGTGGCTTCGGATGCGTTTTTCCCGTTCAAAGATGGCTTGGCGCAATGCTTGACCGCCGGGGTCACGGCGGTGATTCAACCAGGCGGCAGCAAACGCGATGACGAGGTGGTGGCTTGTGCCAATCACCACCACGCCGCCATGCTTTTTACCCACATGCGCCATTTTCGCCATTAACGCGATGGGCCTAAGCCTGTGGCGGCGTTGTCTTGCGCTCGGTCATATCCGCGGGGGCGGGCGCGCCAAGCCGGGCATGGGCGGCATCCAGAGCGCGTTGCAACGCTGGATCGTCTGGTATTTCGGCCAATCCGGCGCGATAGGCCAAAACAGCCCGCGCGATCTCGCCTTTTTGTTCTAACCATTGCCCAAGTTTTAACCAGGCCATATACAACACGTTATTTGTCCTATCTTGGTTGTTCAAAGAAATACGAACGTGATCTGACCCAAACGGTAAAGCGAATTGGCATGAATTTAAAGCGGCGACCAACTACCGAGACAGAGTGCGACAGAATGTCGCACTCACAATATTAACCAAATCGTTAAGCATGATTCAAGCGGCTTAGCGCAAAATCCAACGCCGCGTTGGCAGAAAAAATCAAGCCCGGATCGCCAATCCCCCGAAGCGGGAGGCTTGACATTTACGCAAAAATCTTTAGATTAATCCCTATTGATTTGTGGTGGTTTCAATCTTACTTGGTTAATTTGCCAAGCGATAATGTAAGATATGGGGGTAAGGGGTCGAGGGACAAGAACCAAATCAGCGTAAAACGGTGGGTGTCTTATTTAATTTGGCTTTTTCGTCGTCCCGTTACTTTATCACCGGATGGCTTGGCAATTTTGTTCATAACGGAAACTGTGCAAAAACCACAGTTTCAATTTGAAAGGAAAACATGAAATGACACACCGTATTTATGTCCTGGGCTTCGCAGCCCTTGTCTTGGCTTTGTCTGGTGCCGGTTCGTCGGCTCTGGCGAAAACGCCAGCCGCCCTTATCCTCGATTCGGCCAATGTGACCCCGGCTCCGACAGCCTATAGCGAAATCGCTCCGGGTACAACCTATAATCTGGGCAAAACTGGGACGCTGTCCTTTGTGCATTATGGCCTGTGCAAAGAAATCACCGTCATGGGGGGCAAGGTGACCCTGGATGCCAAAAAATACACTCTTGCGGAAGGCGGCAAACTCAGCAAAGAAACGGCGCAACCTTGCCCGCAACAATTATCTCTGGCCGCCAGCACGGCGGTGGCGGGCGGCGTGGTTATGCGCGGGGCCTCCTCCACCCCGACTTTAGCTCCCACCGCGAATGTGTTGCTGGTTGGTGCGGGGGCAAGCCAAGTCACGGCGGCGAAATTGATGGATGCTGACAAGCGCATGTCCGATCTTTCCTATGATGCCACGACCCACAAAGTGAGCTCGGCAAGCGCGTTGAAATCGGGTTCTTATACCTTGATGTTGCAAGCCAATGGCAAGTCGGTGGCCGAATGGTCATTCAAAGTCGCCGATCAGGCACAGCCCGGAACGGTTATCGTCCAAATCCAATAAGGCCGACTTTCCCCGCCGCTCGACCGACCAAGAGCGGCAAAAAAAGAGCGTCATTACCCGCCGCGCGATGATCGACCAAGAGCGGCAAAAAAAGGGCGTCATTACCCGCCGCGCTGTCTGTGTAACAGACAGCGCGAGTCGGGTAATCCCCCAGGAGTATTGTTCCTAAAAAAGGGAGCGTCATTACCCGCAGATTTTTGCCGCGAAGCGGCATAAATCGGTCGGGTAATCCCCCAGGAGTATTATTCCTTAAAACTCCTGGGGGATTACCCGACTCGGACTGCAAGCGGCAATCCGCTTGCAGTCCGGCGGGTAATGACGCACTTTCTTCTTGACCATATTCCTTTTGATATTGGGTGGCGTTAGGGCCGCAACGCTTAAAACTTCATGCCGAAATGAAGGGTAAGATCAACCGCATAAATTGAGACCGTGGGGTCGGCGGTGGTGTAATTTACCCAGGTGGCATGGCCCAAACCGATATATTCCGCACTTAAACCCACCGATAGACTGTCGGTGAAATGATAATCCGCCCCCATGCCAATATCCCATATCAACCCCGAATTGGTGGAGCCGCTCGCGGTGTTTTCGCTGGCTTGTCCTTGGATGGTGGTCGCAATCGCGGTGGTTTGGTTCAGGCCAAAGCCAAGCCCCAGCCAAAAATTGCCGACGGTCTCATCGGATAGTAAATTTTTTCAGCCCTTGTCAATTGCCGCCTTTTTTTCGCTCATAGGACTCGCGGCGATGGGCAATGGTTTGGATAAAGATGGTTGAATCGTTAAGGTTAAAATTGGCAAACAAACGATAATCGCCGACGCGAAAACGCCGTAATCCAGCTAAATGACCAAACAGAGGCTCGGTTAATTTTATGGGATTGGGATGGGTCTTCACGCGAATAAACAGAAAATCGACGATGCGCTGCGCAACCGCCTTATCCAGTTTGGCAAGCTGTTGCTTGGCCAAAGGTTCAATTATGATTGTCCAAGCCAAGCTCACGCATCACCTGTTCCAAGGGAATCCCCCGATTTATGCCTTTGGCCTTGTCGGCTTTGTATTGATCGTATTGCGCCCGCAATTCGGCGGCAAATTCTTCGTTAAATGGGCCTTCGACGGCATCGCCATCTATAGTATTCCGCGCCTCTAAACTGCGATAAACCGGATGAAGTCTGGCAACGGCAGCCGCCACCACCCGGTCGGGTTTCGCTTCCGTCCGGCTTTTCACGGATTTTCCGTTGAGCTGTCTCTTTTTTAGCGGCTCTTGCCGCATAAATTCCTGCGGTGCAAGCATGTTATCTCTCCAGACCAAAAACACCCATAATCATCGTTTATCACAAAAGCACGCGCCAACGCAATCCAAATTTTTTTCAACCCGAATTATCCAGGTTTATCAAGGATAATCCCGGTTTATCCAGAATCCGCAACCGCCCCAATGGATTGGGTGTCCAGAAAACTGCGCAATTTGCGTGAACGGCTGGGATGTTTCAATTTACGCAAGGCCTTGGCCTCGATCTGGCGGATAGGTTCGCGCGTGACTGAGAATTGCTGCCCCACCTCTTCCAAAGTATGAATAGTAAATTTTTTTTAACCCTTGTCAATTGCCGCCTTTTTTTCGCTCATAGGACTCGCGGCGATGGGCGATGGTTTGGATAAAGATGATTGAATCGTTAAGGTTAAAATTGGCAAACAAACGATAATCGCCGACGCGAAAACGCCGTAATCCAGCTAAATGACCAAACAGAGGCTCGGTTAATTTTATGGGATTGGGATGGGTCTTCACGCGAATAAACAGAAAATCGACGATGCGCTGCGCAACCGCCTTATCCAGTTTGGCAAGCTGTTGCTTGGCCAAAGGTTCAATTATGATTGTCCAAGCCAAGCTCACGCATCACCTGTTCCAAGGGAATCCCCCGATTTATGCCTTTGGCCTTGTCGGCTTTGTATTGATCGTATTGCGCCCGCAATTCGGCGGCAAATTCTTCGTTAAATGGGCCTTCGACGGCATCGCCATCTATAGTATTCCGCGCCTCTAAACTGCGATAAACCGGATGAAGTCTGGCAACGGCAGCCGCCACCACCCGGTCGGGTTTCGCTTCCGTCCGGCTTTTCACGGATTTTCCGTTGAGCTGTCTCTTTTTTAGCGGCTCTTGCCGCATAAATTCCTGCGGTGCAAGCATGTTATCTCTCCAGACCAAAAACACCCATAATCATCGTTTATCACAAAAGCACGCGCCAACGCAATCCAAATTTTTTTCAACCCGAATTATCCAGGTTTATCAAGGATAATCCCGGTTTATCTAGAATCCGCAACCGCCCCAATGGATTAGGTGTCCAGAAAACTGCGCAATTTGCGTGAACGGCTGGGATGCTTCAATTTGCGCAAGGCCTTGGCCTCGATCTGGCGGATACGTTCGCGCGTGACCGAGAATTGTTGCCCCACCTCTTCCAAAGTATGGTCGGTGGTCATGCCAATGCCAAAGCGCATACGCAACACCCGTTCTTCGCGCGGGGTGAGCGACGCCAAAACCCGCGTGGTGGTCTCGCGCAGATTGGATTGGATGGCGGCATCAATCGGCAAAATCGCGTTTTTATCCTCGATAAAATCACCGAGATGGGAATCTTCCTCGTCGCCAATCGGGGTTTCAAGACTGATCGGTTCTTTGGCGATTTTCAAAACTTTGCGCACTTTTTCAAGCGGCAGCATTAATTTTTCGGCCAATTCTTCGGGGGTCGGTTCGCGGCCAATTTCGTGCAGCATCTGGCGTGAAGTACGCACCAATTTATTAATCGTCTCAATCATATGCACCGGAATGCGGATGGTGCGGGCTTGGTCGGCAATCGAACGCGTGATGGCCTGGCGAATCCACCAGGTGGCATAAGTCGAGAATTTATACCCACGGCGATATTCAAACTTATCGACCGCTTTCATCAGACCGATATTGCCTTCTTGGATCAGATCCAAAAATTGCAATCCGCGATTGGTGTATTTTTTGGCGATGGAAATGACCAGGCGCAAATTGGCCTCGACCATTTCTTTTTTGGCGCGTGAGGCCTCGCGTTCGCCGGTTTGCACGGTTTTGACAATGTCGCGCAATTCCGAGATGGGCAAACGCGCCTCGGTCGCAATATCGTGCAATTCTTGGCGCAATTTTACCAATTCATCATTTTTTTCGCTGACCAATTTTGTCCATTTATTGGACAAACCCGCCACCTCGGTCAACCAATTGGGGGCCATTTCCTGGCCCAAATAATGTTGTAAAAATTGGTCACGCGGCACACCCGCGCCCTCGGCCAGGCGCAACATCGCCCCGTCGATTTTCATCAAACGGCGGCCAATCGCATTGATGCTGTCGAACAACGCATCAATCCGGAGCGGGTGCAACCGCACCGTACAGGTGATTTCCAATAATTCCTGGCGGAGTTTGGCGTATTTGGCCTCGGTGGCTTTGGGGAGTTTGCTCCCTTTCAGCAGAGTCGCCACCCGTTTTTCCTGTAATTTTTCCAGGGTCTTAAACAACGCGCTGATGGTGGCGAAAGTTTTCAAGGTTTTGGGGCGCAACTCGGTTTCCATGGCCACGATCGAGACTTGGTTTTCCTCGGACTCGTCATCACCCACGGCCAAATCGGCCCCGTCCAATTCAACCAAGGCTTCGGACTCGTTGCCTTCGGCGGCATCCGGCCCGCCTAAGGCGGCACCATTCACACCCGCCCCCGCCATCGCGCCATCATCGCCCCCGCCATAGGAGGCATCGAGGTCGATGACCTCCCGCAAGGGCAATTGCTCCGCTTCCAACGCCACATGCCATTCAACAATTTGCCGCAAGGTTAGGGTGCTTTGGCAAATGCCGCTGATCATTTTTTCGCGGCCCGCCTCAATCCGTTTGGCGATGACGGTTTCGCCTTCGCGGCTTAAAAGTTCAACCGAACCCATTTCGCGCAAATACATGCGCACCGGATCGTCGGTACGCGCACCCTCGCCCTCGCCGACATTGCCCGTGCGTTCTTCGGCATCCTCGCTGGTGGCAATGACGACATCGGGTTCTTCGGTCTCGGCCTCTTCGGACTCGACCAGATTGATCCCCAATTCGGAGAGCTGTGCCATCGTGTCTTCGATTTGTTCCGAGGAAACTTGTTCGGGGGGCAAGGCCTGGTTTAGTTCGTCATAGGTAATATAGCCGCGTTCTTTGCCGCGTGCGACCAAGCGTTTGGTCGATGCGGCCAGGCTGTCAACCAACGGCCCCTCGGTCACTTCTTCAAGGACCGTGGCTTCGGGGGGGGCCTCAGGTTTGGACACAGGCTTTACGGGCGATTTTTTGTCGGACATAGATAAACCACTTTTCATAATTCTGGCCCTCAAAGGATGCCCTCAAATTAAGGTCATGATCTTTTGAGCGATCCAGATTGAATGCGTAAAAAGGAAAGTACCGCCAAGGCTACTTGCCTCACCGTTTCATATCTATCGCACAATTTGTAAAAAAATTTCCACAAATTTCACACGGGAATTTTTGCTACTTTTAAGGTCGGCGCGTGATCTTGTGGTCACGCCGCCACCATTTGCAGGCCGTCATCCGTCATCCGTCATCCGTGACAGGCATCGGGGCCAGCAACATTAAATGCCGCCAAATTTCCGGATCGGGCGAGTCAATGAAGGCGGCCACATAGGAATCCCGTTCCCTCGCCATGCCTTCATGATCTATTTGCGCCAATAGTCTCATACAGATAATCTCGCGTTCGGCAATGTCAAGCGCGGGGTTAAGTATCTCCAAATGGTTAAACCGACTGAAAGGCAGCAATAATTCATGAATTAAAGGAAACCGCATCTGATCTTCAAGTCGGGCAGTCAATTCGTGGCGATCAATATCGGGTTCCAAAGCCAGAATATGCAGCAAGTCTTGGGCCAAATTGGTTAAGTCGGCATTGGAAAAACGAATATTGGCGACAGGTTCAATTAAGGTTTGTCCCAATTCGGGATAATTCAGCAAACAGGCCAAAAGCGGTTTTTCCAGCAACTCGATTCTAAGGGCGGTTTTTTGCGCAATTTTGGGCTTGGTCGTCAAGGCCACCAAGCGGCTATTGACCGGCACCCACATGCCATTGACCAATTCAAACCCAGCCCGGCTGATCAAACGCAACCCGCCGCGGGCAAAGGACGAGGCGGCCTGGGAAAAACCCGCCCCCTCGCGCGGCTTCGCGCCAAATAACGCGCTGATTTTTTCCATAAAATGCTGTTCGTAATAATGCCGCGTATCGGCATCGCCAATCGCCCGCGCATGGTCGCGCAAACGTTGGCGCAACCCGGCTTTGTTTTCGGGGGTGAGCAAGGGTTCGGCCTCGCATTCGGCGTGAAATAATTTATCGGCCAGGGGCATGGCGGCGGCTATGATCTGTTTGATCAACGCCACCCCACCTGGGGTTTGCAAAATCTCGTCCGGGTCGCGGCCTTTGGGCAAATCAAGGAAACGCAAGGATTTGCCCGGCCCAATCGACGGCAAAGCCCGCACCGCGGCACGATGGGCGGCACGATGTCCGGCATCATCGCCATCAAAACACAGCAAGGGTTCGGGATTAAGCCGCCACAACAAAGTGAGTTGCTCCTCGGTCAAGGCCGTACCCAACGGAGCCACCGCCCCGGCAAAACCATTTTGATGCAGACTAATGACATCCAAATAACCCTCGGCCACGACAATCGGGCTGGATTTGGCGGCGGCACGGGCGAGGTGATGGGCGTACAGGATTTTGCCCTTGTGAAAAAGCGGCGTGTCGGGGGAATTGAGATATTTCGGCTTGGCATCGCCCATCGCCCGCCCGCCAAAGCCAATCACCCGTCCCTGGCGGTCGAAAATCGGAAACATGATGCGGCCGCGAAATTTTTCATAGCGTTTTTTGCTTTCGGCCGATTCGACCAACAAGCCACAGGCCAGCATCACATCGGGGCGGTGGCCTTGGGCGGTCAATGCCGCGACCAAGCCGCCCCAACGATCCGGCGCGAATCCCAACGAAAATTGAGCAATGGTGGCATCGGTCACGCCGCGTTGGCGCAAATATTCCCGCGCCGCCGCCCCGTCCTGGCCTTTGAGTTCTGACTCATACCATTTCATCGCCGCATTTAAGGCCGCCCGCATTTTTTCCAGCGAAATTTCAGGTGGCCCCGCTTGATCGCGCGGCGTTGCATCGGGAGGATTCTCGCCGTTAGTACCAGGCGGCGCGGCGGCATCCGAGCCGTTTATGCCCGACGGCGCGGCGGCGCCGTTTACACCCGACGGCGCGGCGGCGCCGTTTACACCCGACGGCGCGGCGGCGCCGTTTACGGTGCTGCGGGGACGGCTCCGCGCCGCATATTCATCGCGCGGCATAGCCACTCCCGAAGCCTGGGCCAGGAACTCGACGGCTTCGGGGAAACTCATCCGTTCAATTTCGGTGAGGAAACTAATCGCATCGCCATGCGCCCCACAGCCAAAGCAATGGTAAAATTCTTTGTCGTCATTGACCGTAAAACTAGGAGATTTTTCCGTGTGAAACGGACACAGGCCCTGGAACTCGCGTCCCTTTTTGACCAATTTCACCCGCCGCGCCACGACCTGGGAGATCGGATTGCGGCGGCGCAACTCAGCCATAAATTCGGGGGGAAAGGACATGGGACAGCCTGGCGGTAGAAGCTTTCATTGCGGGAAGTGATTCTATCACACTCCGCCTTTTAGCGAAAGGGCATCATTACCCGCCACCTGGACTAAAAAGCGTCAAAAAAAAGAGCGTCATTACCCGCAGATTTTTGCCGCGAAGC
>JASGCR010000032.1 GCA_030054015.1 Candidatus Symbiobacter sp.
TCGCATTCGCTCGCATAGAGTTTCTATCCTCCCCTCCCTACGGGAAGGGGAGGTCTAAAAGACTTAACCAGACTTGCCTTAGGAAGGGGAGGTCAGCATCGGAATTCTTTAGGCAACGGGGTATAAACTAATATTAAGGGGATGAAAAACACCGTCATGCACCAACACGAACGACCCGAACCCGCCAACTCCACCGCTCCGGCGATCAAAATCGACCATTTAAACCTGGTCTTTACCGCCAAGGATGGTGCGGTGCACGCTCTGTCGGATATCAACCTGGCGATAGGGCGGAAAAATTTTGTCTCGCTGATTGGGCCATCGGGTTGTGGCAAAACCACTTTGCTGCGGGTGATTGCGGATTTGCAGCGACCGACATCGGGCCAGGTGTTGGTGAACAATATGTCGCCGCAGGCGGCGCGGGAAGCCCATGCCTATGGCTATGTGTTCCAGGCCCCGGCTTTGTTGCCCTGGCGTACCATTAACCAGAATATTTCTCTGCCGCTCGAAGTCATGGGTTTTGCCAAAGCGGAGCGGCAAAAAAGAATCGCGGAAAATTTGGCCCTGGTGGAACTCCAAGATTTCGGCAAAAAATATCCGTTTCAATTATCGGGCGGGATGCAGCAACGCGCCTCGATTGCGCGGGCCTTGGCCTTTGCCCCTGACCTTTTATTGATGGATGAGCCGTTTGGCGCGTTGGACGAAATTGTCCGCGATAATTTGAATTTGCAATTGCTGCGTTTATGGGCAAAAACCAACAAAACCGTGGTGTTTGTTACCCATTCCATCCCCGAAGCGGTGTTTTTGTCCACCCACATTGTGGTGATGAGTCCGAGGCCGGGGCGGGTGCATGACATTATCGTATCCGACTTGCCGCCAGACCGCGATCTCGACATCCGCGAAAGCGCGGAATTTGCCGAAATCGCCAATCGGGTACGACGTGGCCTGCGCGAGGGGCATTCCTATGGGGCATAATTCGGCGATCCTTTGGCACAAATTTTGGCCGCCGGTTTTGGTGGGTTTGCTGCTTGTCCTGGCCTGGTTTGGCGGTGCCATCCTGCTCAACCGCCAATTGGCGCAGGATTACCTCCACAACCAAGGTGCCACCGCCATCACCCGCACGCAATGGATGGATTTGGCCTTAAATCTTGAGCGACCCAAATTGCCGACCCCCATCCAAATTTATCGTGAATTGGTGCGCTCGATCTGGGACGAGCCAGTGACCTCGAAACGGAGCCTGGTGTATCATGCTTGGGTGACATTACAAGCCACCGCGGTCGGGGCCTTATTGGGGGTGGGGTTCGGCATTGGCCTGGCGGTGATCTTGATTTATGTGCGAAGTTTGGGGGCGAGTTTAATGCCCTGGGTCATTGCCTCGCAAACTGTGCCGATTATCGCCCTGGCCCCGATGATCGTGGTGATATTGAATCAGATGAATGTGACCGGCGTGTGGCCTAAGGCGGTGATTGCCGCTTATTTGTCGTTCTTTCCGGTGACATTGGGGATGTTTAAGGGGCTTCGGGCGGCGGAGAAATTGCACCTGGATTTGCTGAAAACCTATTCTGCCCATGGGTTACGGGTTTTTTTCAGTTTACGCCTGCCGGCATCGCTGCCGTTTTTGTTTGCCAGCCTTAAAATCGGGGTGGCGGCGAGTTTGGTCGGCACCGTGGTCGCCGAACTGACCAAAAGCGAAGATGGCGGTTTGGGGGCGCGTTTATTGGCCGGGTCTTATTACGGGCAAACCGTGCAAATCTGGGCGGCGTTGGTGATGGCCTCGGTCGGGGCGTTGCTGCTGGTCGGGTTGGTGAGCGGGATAGAACGCATGATGCGGGTGCCGAGTTAGCCTTAACCATGGGTAATATACCCTGTGTCCTTGAAAATTCGCCTTTATGACCCCCCCTCCCTGCTTAGGGAAGGTCTGAACAAGTCGTACTGACCCCCCCTTCCTGCTTAGGAAGGGGGGGAAACCGATCCTTGGCGGGTCGCCGCGTAAGTGAAAGCGGCGACAACTTTATCTTGCCGCCGCTTTCACTTACGCGGCGGCAGCCGCCTAGGATCGGTCGGGGGGGTTGGTGATGGTAAAAATCTGATCAGAATCAATATCTTGCACCAACCCCCCCAAGAAAAGCTAAGAATTTTTTAGCAAAAAATTCAAGCTTTTCTATCCCCCCCTTCCTAAGCAGGAAGGGGGGGTCATAATCGGAATCCTTTAGGAAACGGGGTATATGATGCCAACAAAAAACGCCGGAAAAAATCTTGCCCTAACCCTCATCGCCCTGGCAGTGGCGGCCCTGGGCGCGGGGGTTAGTCTGGTTAAACTGGCGCAGTATGGGCAAAGCGACGATGCCGCTCAGATGCCCGCCCCCGATTTTATCCCGAATTTAACCCTGATCTTATTGGTGTGGGGACTGGCCTGGATCGGCTTGGTGCGGGTGGTCGCCTATTGGACGCACCAGCCCAGTAAACTGATAAAAATTCGTTGGTTGGCGCCGCTGATTTTTGGCGTAACCATCCTGTTTCTGTGGCAAAGCCTGACCACGCTTTATGCCGTGCCGGGCGTGATCTTACCGCCGCCATCGGCGATTGCCCTGCGTCTTGCCCATAATTTTCCCGATATGGTGGCGGATCTCATGCAAACCATACGGGCGATAGGTTTTGGCTATGGGGTGGGCTGTGTGGTGGCGGTGGCAATGGCGGTGGCGATGGATCGGCTGCCGTTTTTGGAGCGCGGGTTATTGCCTTATGGCACGTTGGTGTCGGCTTTGCCGATTGTGGGCATTGCGCCGATTATGGTGATGTGGTTTGGCTTTGATTGGCCGTCAAAGGCGGCGGTGGTCATCATCATGGTGTTTTTCCCGATGTTGGTGAATATGAGTGCCGGCCTCAAAGCCACGAGTTCGATCGAAAATGATTTGCTCAAAACCTATGGCGCGGGCTATTGGACGACCCTGGTGCGGTTGCGTTTGCCGGCCAGCCTGCCCTTTATGTTTAACGGGTTAAAAATCAGTGCCAGTTTGGCCTTGATCGGGGCGATTGTGGCGGAATTTTTTGGCACCCCGATTGTCGGTATGGGTTTTCGCATTAATTCCGAGGTTGGGCGCATGAATATTGATTATGTGTGGGCAACAATATTGGTTGCATCTTGCTTAGGTTCCTGTCATGTATTTATGCTAAACATTATTGAAAAACACATGACATTCTGGCATAGTTCTATGCGCGAATAGATCAGCCTTAGGTGAACGCGTGGAATTTTTCAAACTTGCAACGGGAGTTGAGAGGAACATGACACATAAATTTTGGGCGAAGTCGCCAAAAAAACTGGTACTGAGCTTGGTGCTGGGATACGGCTTGGCCGCGTCCGCGGCTTTTGCCGCCGATGCCGTGACCCTGCAATTAAAATGGGTCACCCAGGCGCAATTTGCGGGCTATTATGTTGCCAAGGATAAAGGCTTTTACAAAGCCATGAATCTTGATGTGACGGTAAAACCCGGCGGGCCGGACATTGCGCCGCCGCAAGTGATTGCCGGGGGCGGTGCCGATGTGGTGGTCGATTGGATGCCATCGGCTTTGGCGACGCGGGAAAAAGGGGTGCCCTTGGTGAATATCGCCCAACCATTTAAGCGTTCGGGCATGATGCTCACCTGCCGCGCCGAAACCGGCATTAAAACCGAAGCCGATTTCAAAGACCGCACCCTGGGCGTGTGGTTTTACGGCAATGAATATCCGTTTCTGGCCTGGATGAAAAAACTTAACCTTAAAACCGACGGCTCACCCGGCGGCGTCAAAGTGTTAAAACAGGGCTTTAACGTCGATCCTCTGTTGCAAAAACAAGCCGACTGTATTTCGACCATGACCTATAATGAATATTATCAGGTCATCGAAGCCGGCATGAAACCCGAACAATTGGTGGTGTTCAAATATACCGAAAAGGGTGTCGCCACTATGGAAGACGGGTTGTATGTGTTGGAAAAGAACCTCCAAGACCCCAAATTCGTCGATAAAATGGCGCGTTTCGTTGCCGCATCGATGCAGGGTTGGGCCTATGCGCGGAAACATCCGGACGAAGCCGTGAAAATCGTGCTGGCTAATGACAGTTCGGGGGCGCAAACCGCCGGCCATCAAACCACCATGATGACCGAGGTGAACAAACTCACCGAAGGGTCAAACGGCAAATTGGACAAAGCTGATTATGACCGCACCGTCAAGATTTTGATGGGCGGCGGTTCCGATCCGGTGATCTCCAAGCAACCGGTCGGCGCAACCACCAATGTCGTCATCGACAAGGCGTTGAAATTGATGAAGTGACACGTGCGACGTGCTGCGTCATTACCCGCAGGCGTATTGTGGAAATAATACTCCTGGGGGATTACCCGACTCACATTATCCGTAAACGGATAATGTGGCGGGTAATGACGCTCCTTCCTTAGGGACACTCTTAGGACTTGTTCAGAGCTTCCCTAAGGAAACGCTGAACAAGTGCGGCAAATAATTCTGACCTCCCCTTCCCGTAGGGAGGGGAGGATAGAAAACCTTAGCGAGCCGAAGGCGAGCTTTAGGTTTTCTTGGTGGGGTTGGTGCTTAGAATCATTAAAAGCCCAACCCCACCAAGTCTCGCTAAGCTGCTTCGCAGCTAAGCTCGACTATCCTCCCCTCCCTACGGGAAGGGGAGGTCATCATTGCTTCTCGACTTAATCAGACCTTCCTTAGGGAAACTCCGAACAAGTCTCTAACCTCCTCCTCCATTCCCGCCGCGCCTGCTTAGGCGCGGCTGGGAACCCAGACGGGGGGCGCGGGGGGCGTAAGCCCCTCGCATAAAATTCCGTATTTGCTAAGGAATTAACAAAAACGGATGATTTGTAAGGGGGGCTTACGCCCCCCTTTAACCCCCCGTCTGGGTTCCCAGCCGCACATAAATGTGCGGCGGGAATGGAGGGAACTTTTGGACTTATTCAGACTTTCCTTAGGGAAGGGGAGGTCATACAGCGGAATTCATTTGGAAACAGAGTAAAATAAACTAACTTAAAGGGAGAAAAAAATGACCGAAAAAAATCCAAACCTACACGGGCAATGGCTCGATGCCCAAAAATATGCGGAAAATTTTGGCGATTTGCACCCGCCACTGACGCCGCATCAGGCCTTTGTCGAGGCGGATCGCTGTTATTATTGTGCCGACGCGCCGTGCCAGACCGCATGTCCCACTGGCATCGACATACCGGCCTTTATCCGCGAGATCATGGCCGATAACCCGCTGGGGGCGGCGCAAACCATCTATAACAGCAATATTTTGGGCGGAGCCTGCGCCCGCGTCTGCCCGACCGAGACTTTGTGCGAACAGGCCTGTGTCCGCGAATTTGCCGAGGGCAAGCCGGTCAAAATTGGCGCCTTACAACGTTATGCCACCGATGTGGCGATGGATGCCAAATACCAACCCTTTAAGCGCACGGCAAAAACCGGCAAAAGAATCGCCGTGGTCGGCGGCGGGCCAGCCGGCCTGGCCTGTGCGCATGGCTTGGCGGTGCAGGGCCACGAGGTGACGATCTATGAATCCCGCGACAAACTCGGCGGATTGAATGAATATGGCATCGCCGCCTATAAAGTCCCCGATAATTTCGCCCAAACCGAAGTCGATTTTGTCCTGTCCATTGGCGGCATCACCACCAAAACCGGCCAGGCTTTGGGACGCGATGTTTTCTTGCCGCATTTGCTCCGCGATTATGACGCGGTGTTTTTGGCCATTGGTTTGGCGGGAGTGAATCAACTCGGTTTTGCCCATTCCGACAAATTGGGCGGCATAGAAGATGCGGTTAGCTTTATCGCCAAATTGCGTCAAGCCAAAGACCTGGCGCAAGTGCCGGTCGGCAAAAATGTCGTGGTGGTGGGCGGCGGCATGACCGCAATAGACGCGGCGGTACAAAGCAAATTATTGGGCGCGGCTGCGGTGACTTTGGTCTATCGCCGCGACCAAGACGATATGAAAGCCAGCCCATACGAGCAAGAATTGGCGCAAACCCATGGCGTAACCTTGCGCTGCAACGCCGTGCCGGTGGCCCTGTACGGCAATAAGGACTGGGTCACCTCGGTCGAATGCGCCGAGACCGAAAGCAGAAATGGCAAATTTTTGACCACGGATCGCCGCTTCACCCTCGCAGCCGATATGGTTTTGACCGCCATTGGCCAGGTGTTTGTTCCCGCCCCCGTCGCCGCCCAAAATGATGCCGCCAAAATGCAATTATTGGTCGGCGAGCACGGGCGGATCGTGGTTGACGACTCCTACCACACACGCGTGGAAAAACTTTGGGCAGGCGGCGATTGCGTGGAACGCGGTCAGGATTTAACCGTCGCGGCGGTTGAGGCCGGCAAAATCGCCGCCGCCTCGATCCATCATTCATTTTCTCGATAAAGGAAAAGTTCTATGGCTGACCTTTCCACCAATTTTCTTGGCATCAAATCCCCCAATCCGTTTTGGCTGGCTTCGGCTCCGCCGACCGACCGCGAAACCAATGTCGAGCGGGCTTTCCGCGCCGGTTGGGGCGGGGTGGTGTGGAAAACCCTGGGCGAAGACCCGCATGTCGTCAATGTGAGTGGCCCGCGTTATGGCGCGATTCATGGCGGCGACCGGCGATTGCTGGGCTTTAACAACATCGAACTCATCAGCGACCGGCCGCTTGAGATTAATCTCCAAGAGATCACTGCCATGAAACGCAAATGGCCGGATCGCGCCATGGTGGTGTCTTTGATGGTACCCTGCGAAGAAAAAAACTGGGAAGCGATCTTAAAACGGGTCGAAGCCACCGGATGCGATGGCATTGAACTTAATTTTGGCTGTCCGCATGGCATGTCGGAGCGCGGCATGGGTTCGGCGGTCGGGCAAGTGCCGGAATATATCGAAATGGTCGCGCGTTGGTGCAAAAAATATTCGCGCCTGCCGGTGATCGTCAAACTCACCCCCAACATCACCGATATTCGCTATCCGGCGCGGGCCGCCAAAAAAGGCGGAGCCGATGCGGTGTCATTGATTAACACGATTAATTCGATCATGGCGGTTGACCTGGATCGCATGTGTCCCGATCCGCATATTGACGGCAAGGGTACCCATGGCGGTTTTTGCGGCCCCGCCGTAAAACCGATTGCGCTTAATATGGTGGCGGAAATCGCCCGTGATCCGGAAACGGCGGGCTTGCCGATCTCGGCGATTGGCGGGGTGACGACTTGGCGTGATGCCGCCGAGTTTATGGCCTTGGGTGCCGGTTCGGTACAGGTTTGTACCGCCGCCATGACGTACGGATTTAAGATTATCGAGGAACTATGTTCCGGACTGTCGCAATGGATGGACCGCAAGCAATATAAATCATTGGACGATTTCCGCGGCCTTGCGGTGCCGAATGTGACCAATTGGCAGTTTTTGAATTTGAACTATGTGGTCAAGGCGGAAATTAACCAAGATTTGTGCATTTCCTGCGGTCGTTGCCACCAGGTCTGCGAGGATACCTCCCACCAGGCCATCACCAAAATGGTGAACGGCGTGCGCAAATTTACGGTGAAAGAAGAAGAATGCGTCGGCTGTAATCTCTGCGCCACGATCTGCCCGATTGAGAATTGCATCACCATGGTGCCGCAAAGCCAGGGCATTGATCCGCGCACAAAATTGCCCTATGGCCGCCCCTATGCCAATTGGACCCAGCATCCGCATAATCCCGCCTGTGCGGTGAAATAGGCGACCGCACGGCAGTAGCGATTAGTTTTTTCATCGCTCTCGTTAAAACATTCCGAGAAATTGAAAAAAGGGATTGTTAAAAGGGGATTGTTAAGAATGGGGATTGTTAAGGGTGCAACCCTTAACCCCTTTGCTTGGGGGGTGTGGGGGGTTTCTTAACCCCCCATTTTCCCGCCGCAGGAAACCAAACCCCGCCAGACTCCGCGCCCATTCTTTGGCGTGAGGCGTGGTTGTTACGCCTCACGCGGGCGCGTGCGACCCGCCGAGATTAGTTTTTTCATCGCTCTCGTTAAAAAATTGCGCGGATGGTTAAGGAGAATATCCCTGGTAGAGTGCGCGTCAATCGGTCGTCATCATGCCCAGTTTCGATCATGGCGGCAAATGACGCCAAAAACCGTGGCTTTGCCAATTATTCGGGGTACCCATGTCATCTAGTTTCAGGTACTGACTTTTCGGAAATTGCTGCAACAGCCTCGCCGTGACTTCCCTCCAATCTCCGTTTGGATTTATATAATTGAGCAAATAAGCGATAATGCACAGCAAGCCGTAAATTTTTTTTCGTTTCCATTGATCACGACCGATAAAGTCTAGCAAAGGTTCAAAGCAAGTGATTTCACCTCTTTTTGGAAATGAGGGGGATTTGGCAAGATTTTTATTCCAAATTCTCCCATGATGAGCCGCCACATTACGTAGGTTATTTAATGAAATAAGCCAAGATTCCAGAAGTTCATGAGAAAGATTAAATTTATGGGAAATCGCAGTTTTATCTTGCCAAGTCATTATCGAATAGGTTTCAGCTAATAGGCCGAACTCCATCACTTGAAACACGACCCATATCGGGAAATGTCCTTTGTATTTTTCACGGTGATGCTCAATAAATTCTTCCTTGCTGCGAGCAAGGTTTTTATTCAAGCCAATAAGCCAGCTTTGGTGCTGCGTAATGATTGAATCTTTTTTGAGACGTGACGCATTTTGGTGAAAGCAATCTTGAGAAAGATAAGCTTCGGGTCCCTTTTTTGCCAATTCGTAAGAAATTGCGCTGCGGAAATAAATTTCAATTTCTCGAACTGCTGAAAAAATTACGCGCGCCAACGCTTCGTCAAATCTGACTAACGCTTCAACGGTAGAAAATGATGTATTTTCGTAGAATTGTTTCGTGACATTATCACGAAATGGATGCCAATACAGGCCCAGTCGATAGTTGCCGAAATTTTCAAGGATTTTATTAAATCGTTCTCGGTTTTCAATTATCAGCCCACGCTGTATCAAAATTTCGGCTTGTTCCTCATACGTCCGAAATTTCTTATGTCCAATCATCTTTTGTCCACGATTAAATGACCCGCCCGTACCCCCGAAGGCGCAGAGGAGCGGGTCGTTATGGTGAGTCTAGTTTTATAAAAAAATTCTGTCAATAAAAAAAATGAAAAAAGGATTCTTGTACTCCGTTTCCTAAGAGCCTGGTTCAAAATTAATTCAAAGAATTTCAATAAGTTAGCGTCATTAACCGTGTGCTTTTTAGTCGAGCGGTTGCGCCTATGGCAGCGAAGGTCACCATAGTTTCGATCATGGCGGCAAATGACGCCAAAAACCGTGGCTTTTCCAATTATTCGGGGCGCCCATTGCGGTGATTTTGAGGTGAGGTGAGTTGGGGAATTTAGCCAAATGTTGGCAGAGTGACGCCGGCCAAACACTATCTTTATCAATGACTTCTGACATATGAGCAATGATGCAAATCATGCTATAAAGTTTCGTGCGATTTTTTTGATTTTCTTGCAATGAATTTAACAAATCGTCAAATGACGGAATTAAACCTTTATTGGGAAATTTCGGCGGAAACTTAAAACTGCGATTCCATAAATATCCGAAATGGGCGGTTCCGTTCCTTAAATCGTTTATTGCCCCCAGCCACGAAATGAGAATTTTATTCTCTATTTTAAAGACTTTGGCAATCTCGTCTTGGTCAGAACCAACCATCATCTTTAATAAAAATTGTAACGTGCCAAAGCTCATGATCTGTGTGGCAGCCCAAATTTCAAGGATTGGCAGGTCATTTTCTTTTGATTTTTTTAAAAAACTTTCTTTCGATTTTTGCAGCTCAATCTGATATTTTGCCATCCATTTGCTGTGCTTGCTTGGGTCATAAAATTTTTCGGGTGTAAGATATTGATAGGCACCTGATTGTCCCAAATGATGCGCGACCGCATTGCGAAAATATATTTCAATATCCTCGATAGCCGAAAATAAGAGCGACCTTAACTTTTTATCAAATTCATATATCGCCAATACATCTTCGAATGTTGCACCTTTATAAAATTTCTTGGAGTGGAGGTCTCGCATATCGAACCAGTAGCAGCCAAGGCGGTAAAATCCAACTCTGTTTAAGACAGCAAGGGCCCTTTCGTGGTCATTTATTTTCATGCCACGTTCAATTAATCGTGCAATTTGTTGCTCATAGGTTAAGAAAGGTTTTTTATCCACCTAAATCTCTTGTCGCAAAAGTTTCTTCCCAAAAAAATTGCCCACCCAAAATTTCATACGAAAATATGGGTGGGCTATTTATCGTCATAAAGACCGCCACTACAGAGGGGGTTCAACAAAATGCATCGTCCCATCCAAGGCTGGTCATGTTTGTGTGTTTACACTCTAAATTTTAGGGTGTCAAGCGTTTAATCGTTAGCGTTTAATCGTTAGCGTTTAATCGTTAGCGTTTAATCGTTAGATGCTGATCCAAAATTATCAGAGGTTGAGTAAGAGCGTCTTCACCCCCACATTGCCTGCGCCCGCCTTAAACTTGCGCACAACCGATCAATGTCGGAAAATTCATTATACACCCCAAACGATGCCCGTGCCGTCGCCGCCACCCCCAGGCAGCGCAACAAAGGCTGGGCGCAATGATGCCCGGCGCGGATGGCGATATTGTCATCATCCAAAATGGTACCCAAATCATGCGGATGGATTTTCCCCAAGGTAAAGGACACAACCCCGTCACGCTTGCGACCTGCTGGCATGATCGTGATCTCTGGAATGGCGGCAAGCTCGGCAAGGGCATAAGCAACCAACCCATGCTCATGCGCGGCAATTCGTGCCAGGCCCACCGCTTGCAAAAATTCTATTGCCGCTTTGATGCCGATTATGGCGGCAATGTCGGGGGTGCCGGCTTCGAATCGTTGCGGCGGCGGTTGAAAACTGGTTTTCTCGAACGAAACCACCTCAATCATGTCGCCGCCGGTTTGATAGGGCGGCAAGGCCGCCAGATACTCTCCCCGCCCATACAGCACCCCCACCCCGGTCGGGCCGTAAATTTTATGGCCGGAAAATACGTAGAAATCGCAATCCAAAGCCTGCACATCCACGCGTTGATGCGCCACCGCCTGGGCACCATCGATGGCGACCAGAATGCCGTGGCGGTGGGCGGCGGCAATGATCTCGGCAACCGGCACCGACGCGCCGGTGGCATTGGCGGAATGGGTAATCGCCAATAAACGGGTTGGTTTTTGTAACAATTTTGCCAAGGCGTCGCGGTCAATGCCGCCATAATTGTCGCTGTCGGGATTGCGGTCAATCGGAGCCACGGCCAGGTCAATCCTATGCCGATCCCGCATCATTTGCCAGGGAACGATGTTGGCGTGATGCTCCAATTCGCTGATGACCACCCGATCACCCTTTTTAAGCAAAGGCGAATAGGGCAAAGTCGCGGCCAGCAAATTCAACCCCTCGGTGGTGCCGCTTGTGAAGACGATGTTGTCCGCCGACGGGGCGTTGATCAATTTTTGCACCGCAACGCGGCTTTGTTCGACCGCGTCGCTGGCGCGTTGGCTAAAACGATAGACGCCGCGATGAATATTGGCGTAATAATTTTCATAAAAATCGCGGATGGCGGCGATGACGGTGGCGGGTTTCTGGGTACTCGCCCCCGAATCAAGATAAACCAATGGTTTGGTCGGGTTTTTCGCCGCGTCGTTAGCAAAAATCGGAAATTGTTTTTTCAGAATCGCCCCATCGAGAGGAGATTTTGCATCAGAGGCTAGCGGTGAAGGCAAATGATCCATGTTTAGGCACCCCGCGCATCAAGGATTTTCTCCAGATAATTTTCCGCCCAGTTTTGCGCCATTTGCTGGAGATTGGGGCATGAAAAACCAGCCAGATCGGCAAAGGCATCTTCGATAAAAGCTGAAAAAAGCATCGCCTGCGCCGCATCAGGGGAAATGCCGCGGGTGGCGAGATAAAACAAAGCCGCATCATCCAACCCGCCCACCGTCGCGCCATGCGAGCATTTCACATCATCGGCATAGATTTTTAATTCCGGTTTGAACAGGATGTTTCCGGCCTGCGCATGATCTGGCGGCGACAAAATCATGCCGCGGGACAAGAGATGGGCATTGGTTTTCTGCGCATGTGGGGCCACCTGGATCAAGCCCTGTACCACCGCTTCGCCGCACGAAGCGACGATGTTTTTAATTATTTGCCGCGAAGATGTGTTGGCTGTGTCGTGGAAAATTTTGGTCGCCAATGTGTGGTGATGCGCCGCCAAAATATGCGCCGCCGCCAGGGTGAAATCGGCATGTTCGCCCGCCAGTTTGATTTTTAGATCCAGGCGGCTAAATCCCGCCGGTTTTTGGGTTTTTGCCAAACCTTGACCCAATTTCAGCGCGACCGCCTCCATTCTGGCCTTTTCTTCAAGCTGTGCCAAAATGGTTTGGGTGCCAAATCCGGTCTGGCCGCGATTCTGGCCGCGATCATCGATAAAATGGCGCAAATGCGCGGATTTCCCCACATCGATCAGGGTCAGATGATTGCGCCAAGCCATTGATTCGGGTTGGGAATTTAGCTCAACATAGCTTTCAATGATTTCCGCCGCCGCATGATCGGCTAGGGCGATAACCAGCAATGACGGGGTATAATTGGATTTTCCAGTCGAGACATGAATTATTTGCAATGCTTTAGGCGCGGCCTGGCCGCCGCCAAAGGCAAATCTGGCGTAATGCGTGACATCGCGCAGCACCCGCCGCGCCACATCGCGCTCGCCCAGCATGGTTGAAAATTTGGCGGTATCCAAGGTTTTCATCGCCTGCATCGACGCTATGGGTTGGGTCACCATCCCATCCACCATCACCACCGCGTCACAGCCCGGCAACCGCGCCGCCGCCACCGCCGTATCGATATTTATCGCCTGGCTCGATACCGCGCCCTCCCCGCCCTTAATCGCCGCAACCAGCCGCGTTATGGGCGTAAACCGCCAATCTTCGTCATTGGGGCGGGGGAGATTTTCTGTAATTTTTTCAACTGTCATGTTGTTTATACCCCGTTTCCTAAAGAATTCTGATTATGACCCCCCTTCTAAAGGAAGGTCAGAATAAGTCGTACTGACCCCCCCTTCCTGCTTAGGAAGGGGGGGAAACCGAAGCT
>JASGCR010000311.1 GCA_030054015.1 Candidatus Symbiobacter sp.
AGCCAAAGAGCGGCAAAAAAGGGAGCGTCATTACCCGCCGAAATATCCGTGGAACGGATATTTCGAGTCGGGTAATCCCCCAGGAGTATTGAGGAACAAAACTCCTGGGGGATTACCCGACAGATTTATGCCGCTTCGCGGCAAAAATCTGCGGGTAATGACGCTCCTTTTTGACGCTCCTTTTTGACGCTCCTTTCTGACGCTCCTTTCTGACGCTCTTTGGTTAGCGCGGCGGGGGCGGCCTCAATAATTGGCGATGTTGCGGAGTGGTCAGTCCTTTTGGTTTCGTACTAGCCTTTGCGTGTCATTTTTGCTAAGTTAGCGATGAGGGCGGGCATAAGGTGGACGATGAAATTTTTGGTGGTACTGCATGATGCGTTCGGGGGAAGGGGTGGGATCGCCAAGTTTAATCGTGATTTGCTGCGTGGCCTATGTGCGTCGCCGCACTGTGAACGGGTCATCGCCCTGCCGCGCGTGGCCCCGATAGACGGGGTAGATGCGGTCGCAAACCCCATTTCACCGAAATTGACGTACCAATTGCCGCCGCCATCGGGCCTGGTGCGTTATGGCTTTACGCTGCTGCGTACTTTGCTCATCGAACCCCGATTTGACCTGTTGATTATTGGGCATGTGCGGCTTTTGCCGTTACTGCATATGTTGAAATTGCTGCCGCGCCACAAACAACCGCGCCAGATCGGTTTGATCCTGCATGGGGTGGAGGCTTTGGCCCCCTTGCCGTTGCGCACCAGCCGCCATTTATTGAGCAAGCTCGATTGGTTCAGCGCGGTGAGCCATTGGACCAGCCAAAAATTCCTGTTCTGGGCGCAAATTGAACCGAGCAAGGCCCTGGTCTTGCCCAATGCGGTGGATTTATCGCGCTTTACCCCCGGCCCGCCGCCGCCCAATCTGGTCGCACGCTATGGCCTCGCGGGCAAGAAAATACTCATGGGCATGGGGCGTTTGGACTCCCGTGAAAAATACAAAGGCTTTGATGAAGTCATCGAGGCCCTGCCCGAACTCTTAAAAACCCAGCCGGAATTGGTCTATATGATTATCGGTGATGGCCCCGACGGTTTCAACGACCGCGCCCGCTTGCAACAAAAAGCCGCCGCCATGGGGCTGCGCAATCAGGTGATTTTTACCGGCTGGATCGACGAAGCGAGCAAAATCGACCATTACCGCCTGGCCGATGTGTTTTTGCTCTGCGGTTGGGGGGAGGGATTTGGCATTGTCCTGATCGAGGCGATGGGCTGTGGCATTCCCTCTATCGGCTCGTCGCTCGATGGCTCGATCGAGGCGGTCGCTGCCCAGGACACGGTTTCCGGTCACCGCGCCAAATTGGGATGGGTCGCCAATCCCAAAATTCCCTCGGAATTACAGGCGACCATAATGGCCGCTTTGGCCGAACCCCGCCCCTATGTCCCCGTGGGTCTCGATTATTTCTCCGAGACCAATTTCGATCAAAGGGTACAGGATTTGATCGTGGCGCGGTTAGGCGACACATCGTCGCGTTAATTAAGTTTTTACAGGTTTTTAAGTTTATGCGTTTACCAACAGGGCGCACCCGCCCGCTTTCCCCCAATTTGCCCTCCCCGCTGCGGATGGCCTATTTGGTCAGCCACCCCATCCAATACCAAGCCCCGTTATTGCGGTTGATCGCCCAAACCGACCCGATTGATTTAACCGTGTTTTTCGCCAGTGATTTCTCGCTTCATCGCCATATCGATAAAGATTTCGCGCAAGAAATCAGCTGGGATGTCGATCTGGTGTCGGGTTATCGCCATATTTTTCTGCCGCCATTTTTGCCGTTGCGGGCGGGCGAAAGTCCAAATTTTTGGCGGCCCTTTGGCGGCGGGCTGTTTGGTCACTTGCGGCGTGGCAAATTCGATGTTTTGTGGATTCATGGCTTTCATCGTGCCGCGCATTTGCTCGCCATAATTTACGCCAAATTGCTCGGTATCAAAGTCATGCTGCGCGACGAACCCTCGGCCCTGTCATCCGAGCGTTCATGGCCCAAAGCCGCCCTCAAACGCATCTTATTTTGGGGTTTGTCCCGCGCCGTGAACCAATTTTTGGCGATTGGCACCGCCAATCAAAATTATTGGCAAGCATTAGGCGTCCCCAAAGCCAAAATTACCTTGCTGCCTTATGCGGTGGATAATGATTTCTTCCGCCGCCAGATTGACGGGTTGCGCCCGGATGACATTCAATCTTTGCGGCAAAAATATGACATTGCGGCCCCAGATATTGTCGTCTTGTTTGTCGGCAAACTCATTCCGCGCAAGCGTCCCCAGGATTTGATCGCTTCCCTGGCGCGGTATCAAAAAAACGCCGGGGCTTCGGCCCCGTCGCTGCATGTGGTGCTGGCCGGCGAGGGCGAGATGCGCGCGGAACTGACCGAGTCCGCCCGCCAATTGGGGATCGCCGCGCATGTCCACATCACCGGCTTTCAAAGCCAAGCCGAGCTGGCGGTGTGGTATGCCACGGCGGATATTCTCGCCTTGCCCTCGGAACGCGAAACTTGGGGCTTGGTGGTGAACGAGGCCATGATTGGCGGCCTGGCGTTGTTATTGTCGGATCGGGTGGGGGCGGCGATGGATTTGCTGCGGCCCGGCGTGAATGGGTTTAGCTATCAAATGGGCAACGTCGTCCAACTGACCCATCGCCTCAGCGAGATGGTCAAACCGCGGCAAAATTTGACCAAAATGGGCGAGACCAGCCGCCAGATCATTGCCAATTGGGATTTTAAGGCCGATCTAGCCGGATTACAGACGGCTTTGCGGAAAATTTTTTGATTTTATACCCCATGTCTTTGAAATTTCGCCCTGCGGCAACGTGCCGCCGCGTCCAGTAGAGGTACCTTGACTCCCGCATAAAACTGCGCCCCGCTTCGCGGACGGCGCGGTGGTATTTGGATTTTTGGGACTTATTCGGAGTTTCCTTAGGGAAGGTCTGAACAAGTCGTACTGACCCCCCCTTCCTGCTTAGGAAGGGGGGGAAACCTATCCTTGGC
>JASGCR010000312.1:0-88 GCA_030054015.1 Candidatus Symbiobacter sp.
TAAACAAAGAGCGTCACTCCCCGCCGCCGCTTGGCGGTCTAAACAAAGAGCGTCACTCCCCGCCGCCGCTTGGCGGTCTAAACAAAGA
>JASGCR010000312.1:188-400 GCA_030054015.1 Candidatus Symbiobacter sp.
GCGTCATTACCCGCCGAAATATCCGTGAAACGGATATTTCGAGTCGGGTAATCCCCCAGGAGTATTATTCCTTTAAACTCCTGGGGGATTACCCGACTCGGACTGCAAGCGGAAATCCGCTTGCAGTCCGGCGGGTAATGACGCTCTCTTTTTGACGCTCTTTTTGACGCTCTTTTTGACGCTCTTTTTGACGCTCTTTTTGACGCTCTTTT
>JASGCR010000312.1:500-2995 GCA_030054015.1 Candidatus Symbiobacter sp.
TTTTAATATTGAGGGGTGGAAAGCATAAGGCTATTGACATAAGGTAGTTGGTTGGTTCAAGATGAGTCTAATTCTGGCGTTCGGAAATAGGCTTCCGACTCCTTTGTTGAAAAACATTGATGAGAGCTAGGTGGTCAGCCGCCCACTGCCAGAATTTTTTTTACCTTATGCGCTCGGCATTATTCGGCAGCCTTTGTTTTGAGTTGCGAAACAAGGTCGTCATGTAATTTTTCCGCCCATCCTGCGTTCTTTTAACACAGGCTTGGTACGTGACCCTCCCGCGCAAGAGATAGATCAAGCGTTCGGGTTTGTTGGGCAATCGCCAAACTTCGGCACTGTCAATTATTTTTTGCAGATTTTGATAATCCGCTTCGGTTATTTCGGGATGCTTATAAATGTGATCATCAAATGTTTCCTGAGATAGTAATATTTCATTATTTTCTGATCCCAAAATTTTTTGGTCTGTTTCTGGCAAAATGGCAATTATTTGTTCTCCCTTGATCATATACGCTCCTTTTTGTCGACGAAGCTTTACCCCCCCCCCTCTATCCCGCGCCCATTTTGTCTAAATCATGACCATATTGATTTAATTTATTGCGCAAGGTGCGGATTGATATGCCCAAAATGGTCGCGGCTTGGGTGCGGTTGCCCAAACAATGATCGAGCGTAGAGAGGATTAAATTCTTTTCCATCTCGGCCATGGTGGTGCCAACCCCAGGCGTGGCTTGACCCGGAAGACCCGGATGAACCGGAAGACCCGACCCAGGACTGGTTGATCCCGCATTTGCCTCCGCCGCTGCCGCCACCGCGACATTCACGCCACCCGACCGAGCCGCCCCGCCCAGAGGCGAAGCCTGCGGAAAATCGATTGCCCCCGCATCGATCACGGTGGGGGGGGCCAATAATACGGCGCGGTGGATGATGTTTTCCAATTCACGCACATTGCCGGGCCAGCTATATTGCTGCAATTTGGCCGTGGCAGCCGCGTCCAAACGCCGTATCGGCACGTCATTTAAGGCGGAATATTTGGCGATAAAATGTTGGGCGAGCGGCACAATATCGGCTGGGCGTTGGCGCAAAGGCGGTAAGGTTAAAGCCACCACATTCAACCGATAATAGAGATCGCCGCGAAATTGCCCATTTTGCACCGAGACGGCCAAATCGCGGTTAGAGGTCGCCAACACCCGCAAATCGACCTTCACCGGTTTGCTGCCCCCTAAGCGGTCAATTTCGCGTTCCTGCAAAGCCCGCAAGAGTTTGGCCTGCAGACGCGGGTCCATTTCGCTGATTTCGTCGAGCAACAAAGTGCCGCCACTGGCTTCTTCAAATTTGCCAATGCGCCGCGCCACCGCGCCGGTAAATGCGCCCTTTTCATGCCCGAACAATTCGGATTCGAGCAGATTTTCCGGGATCGCGGCGCAATTAACCGAGATCATCCGTCCCTTGGCGCGGCGGCTATGTTGGTGCAGATACCGCGCCAGCACTTCTTTGCCGGTACCCGATTCACCCAAAATCAGCACACTGGCATCGGAGGGCGCAATCTGATCCGCCATACGCATCACCCGCTCCATGGCCGGATCGGCATGGATGAAATGACTGTCTTCGCCCGTGACCGCCTCGAAAATGGCGGCGATAAGTTCTTTGTTGGGGGGCAGCGGCACATATTCTTTGGCCCCCGCCTTGATCGCCCGCACCGCGGCGGCACTGTCATTGCCAATGCCACAAGCGACCACCGGCACCACGATGCGCTCGCTCTTTAATTGGGCCATGAGGCCGGCAATCGGATGGCGCACATCGACCATCAGCAAATCAGCCCCCTGCCCCGAACGCAGCATATGCAAGGCCTGTTCAATGTCGGTGGCGTGGGTGACCTTGGCACCCCGCGCATGGGCAATTTGGCCAGCCTCACTCATATAGCCATCAAGTGAACCGACAATTAAAAGCTGCATCTGGCAAACCTTTATGGGGTCGGTTACGCTTGGCGATCAGATTTGATAATTTCGGTCATGGTCACGCCCAAGCGTTCATCGACAATCACCACTTCGCCGCGCGCCACCAGCCGATTATTGACATAAATATCAATGGCTTCGCCGACTTTGCGATCCAATTCGACCACCGCCCCGCGTCCCAGTTTCAGCAATTGCGAGACCTGCATATTGGCCCGGCCCAACACCGCCGAGATTTGCACCGGGATGTCATAGACCGCCCCTAATTCCCGCACCCCGCCGCGGCCATCGCCGTCGCGGTTTTCTTCCAAGGCTTCTTGCAAATCAGCCAAGTCCATTAATTTCTTGTTATCGGCCATCATCATACTCCTAATGTTAACACGGGTTCGGCATTGTAACCAAATTGGCGCGACATTGCATTACATTGCTTAACTTATACTCTGTTTCCCAAAGAATCCCCACTATGCCCACCCTTCCTAAGGAAGGTCTGAATGAGTCGTACTGACCCCCCCTTCCTGCTTAGGAAGGGGGGGAAACCGAAGCTTGGCG
>JASGCR010000313.1 GCA_030054015.1 Candidatus Symbiobacter sp.
TATTGAGGGGTGGTAAGAGTGACGCTCTTCCTTTTAGGTATTGAGGGGTGGTAAGTTCGACCTGTCATGCGCTTGCAAAGGGGGTACTTCCGTGCTATATATTAATTAATAATTAAGCTTGTGTGAATTTTACGGAGGCGGCAATTATGGAGAAGTATGAATTAAATCAACGCTATATGATCGAAGTCAAACGTCTGCCCGATGCGAATGACGATGAATCGTCTTATGCAATTGATGATAACCAGGCGGATGCAAAGGACGAATCGGAGCATGATAGCACTCACATTTTAGAGAATGCCTCGATTTTGCCGCCGGATTTTTTGACGCCGGAAAATTTTTCAGAGTGGTTTAGCCTGCCGACCCAGGATCGCAGATTATTGCGCAACCGCAATTCATTGAAACAATTGAATTGGCCCAAAGACCACCAAGACGAAATTGCTTTTAATGAAATGATTTTGGCGAAATTGCGCAAAGAACCTGAATTTTTTATGGTATTAGACAATGAAATTTCCAGCTTACATAATGGACGCAAAAAGGAAACCAAAAAATTCACCTCCCAATTATATAATGCGGCCACCAAAGAAATCCCGCGTGATTATATTAAACGATTAAAGCTTGAAAAAAAAGATGTAAGGCTAGGTTTTTATGAATATTTGGAAGAAAACGATGCAAATCGGGTGGAGGTTTATGCCTGGTTCTGCGCCTTGTATAAATTATATCAAGAAACGGCAATAAAGACGGATGAAAATAAGGCGCATTTGCGGCAAAAAAGCAATGGATTACGGGGTGAAGATTTGGCGTTATTGGGCGACCGACTCGATTCTCTGTTAAACGAGGAAGCGCACGAAATGTCGGTTGCTGATGCGGATAATTTTTGGCGGGAATTTACTGAATTTGGGCAAAAAATCGGCCACAACCTATCCGCAAAAATCGCCGACAGCTTTACCGATGAAATGACCAAACTTCGTGATGAATTGACCAAGGCACAGGCGGCCTCTCATCCCAATGACGCCAAAGAAATTGGCAAAATTTTGACCGCCCTGGGCAATCATCCTGGTGCTTATGAAATTAATATTCTCCGCATCTGTCGTAATGAAGTTAGTGATTTATTAAAATCAATCCGCGATTTAAGTGAGATTGAGGCTAGCATCAATGACACAAAGCGTAAAATCGACGCGGCCGGCGAAGCACGCGATTTTGCCAAAGAAGAAAATTTAGAACGCGAACTTAAATCCTGGAAGAATGAACGCATTCATTATGTTGCGAATATTACCGAGTCCTTGAATGAACTTAAAGAAAGATTATTGCCGATACTGACAACACCCACTTTGTCGGAGCCAAATCAACCCCACGCCGGTGAAATCACCGCGGCCCCAGTTTCACAAGATTACGCCGAACTTTTGCGGTTAAGCGAGGATGAAACGCACCGCTTACAACAAACAATTGACCAGTTGCGAGAAGAAAATCGCAAATTACAATATAAACTAAGTTCTCTTAAACCCGAAATTCGACAAAGTGGCGGCGAAGATTCGACGCCCTTGATTTACCCTTCGGGCATTAGCGAGTCCGAATTAAACGAATTTTGCCGCCAATATTTGGGTGGCAAGGTGGAATTGCAGCCCAATGCCCTCAATTTCCCCAAAAAATCGGTTTATAAATCGCCCGATACGCTTTACAAAGCGTTGCTTTTATTGCGCGATTATTATTATCCCATGAATATCCAAGGCGGTGCGGGCGGCGGCAAAGATTTGCGCAAAGAATGGAAGGATGCATATCAAAATCTTCATTTGGTGGAAAAGAACAGTCCGTTTGACAAACAATACCCCAATGAACGTTTGTTGCAAAACAGCCGCAATCACGAGCCAGAAACCGGTTTAAATATTTATTTCACGTGGGATGACGAACGACAATGTGTTTTGGTACGGTCATTGCCGATAAATTTGACTTTGTGACAAGTTTGTGCCGGTTTTGGCTATGCCGCCTTTGCCAATTAATCATTCGTCATCCCCACCGCCCGCACCCCCTCATAAACCGCCGCATTCACCGCGGCCAGGGGGTTTTGATCCAAGGCCCGCCAATCATACAAACCGCCCGCCAAAGTCCCCGCGATACCGCCGGCCTCGGTCACCATTAACATACCGGCGGCGTGATCCCACGGCCAGGATTTGGAATGGAGCGACCAATGCAACTCCCCCAGGGCCAAGGACACGTATTCGGTGCCGCTGGAATTTTGATTTGCCAGCTGCCCGACCCGCCCCGATTGCCGCAAATATTCGGACATAGAAGGCTCGAACGCCAAATGATCGGGCAGATGCGGCGGGCGGGGCCGGCGGCCATAGGCGGTACCGATGGACGCTTCAACCGCAATCGATGCCAAATCGGCATGACCGGAAAAATGCAAGCGCGCAACATCGCGCCAACCCGCGCCCGACAATTGAAAACACCCCGCCCCCTGCTGGGCATAAATCATCCGCCCGGCAATCGGTTGGTATATCCAGCCCGCCACCATCACCCCGCCCATCGCCAAGCCAATAATCACCGCGAAATTTTCGCGGCCCGCCACGAAATTGCTGGTGCCGTCGATGGGGTCAATGATCCATACTGGCGAGGTCGCGCGGGTTAATTCCAACCGTTTGGCATCACGGGCGACACCTTCTTCGCCCAAAATATCCGCGCCGGGCAATATGGCGGTCAAGCCCTGCCCCAACAAGATTTCGGCTTCTTCGTCGGCAATGGTGACCAAATCGCCGGGGTTTTTCTCGCGCACATCCGATGTGGTCAAAGCCCGAAATCGCGGCAAAATAACCTGGGTCGCGGCATTTTCGATTAATTGCGCAACATCTTGGCGCAAGCGGCTTGCATCTTCTGTAATGGCGGGCAAAATGGCCGGTGCTGGTGCAGATAACATGTTTTGTTCCATCTTTGGCAAAATATACTCTGTTTCCAAATGAATTCCGCTTTATGACCCCCCCTTCCTGCTTAGGA
>JASGCR010000314.1 GCA_030054015.1 Candidatus Symbiobacter sp.
GCCAAGCTTTTCTATCCCCCCCTTCCTAAGCAGGAAGGGGGGGTCTAGTTTGTTGTAATTATTAGGTTTTTATAGTTTTCCTTAATGGGAATAATTTTGGATCAGCCTCTAAGCGATTGGACGGGATTGGACGTGGTCGCATGAACCCTCTCGCGGTGGTGACAAAAATTTGCTAAGAATGAGTTAGGAATCAACGCGCCGAGGAAAGATCATGTCCAATTCAGCCCAAAATTTGCCCAATCGCGCCGAAATTGTCATTGTTGGCGGCGGTATTGTCGGAATTTCGATTGCCTATCACCTCACCAAACTCGGCAAACGCGATGTGGTGTTGTTGGAGCGCAAGAAATTCACCTCAGGCACCACCTGGCACGCGGCGGGATTGGTGGGGCAATTGCGGGCGACCCTTAACCTGACCCGTCTGGCGCAATATACCGCCAATCTTTATGCCACGTTGGAGCAAGAAACCGGCCAGGCGACCGGCTTTAAACAACGCGGCTCGATTGCGCTCGCCACCAACCGCGAGCGACTCGAAGAACTGTTGCGCGGCGCGTCAATGGCGAAAACTTTTGGCCTCGACGTACATGCCATTGGAGTAGACGAGATTCGCCGCCATTGGCCGCTCATTAACACCGATGATGTGGTGGGCGGGGTGTTTCTGCCCAAAGACGGCCAGACCAATCCGATTGACACCACCATGGCCTTGGCCAAGGGCGCGCGCAATGGCGGCGCAACTTTGCTCGAAAACATCGCCGTCACCGGCATTGAGCAAAAAAATGGCCGTGCCGTCGCGGTGGTGACGGAACAAGGTCGGATCGAAGCCGAAAATATCGTCCTCGCCACCGGTTTATGGTCGCGTTTGCTGGGGTTAAAACAGGGTTTGACCATACCCCTCCAGGCCTGTGAACATTTTTACATTTTGACCGAAAATTTCCCCGATTTGGCCCCGACTTTGCCAGTGTTGCGCGATCCCGATCATTGCGCTTATTACAAAGAAGATGCGGGTAAATTATTGCTGGGCGCGTTCGAACCCAAAGCCAAACCCTGGAGCATCGATGCCATTCCAGCCGAATTTGAATTTGGCGAATTGCCGGAAGATTTCGATCAGTTTGAACCGATTTTGGCGGCGGCCTGCAAACGTATTCCGGCTTTGAACGATCTTGGCATTCGCAAATTTTTCAATGGCCCGGAATCCTTTACCCCCGATGTGCGGTTTTTACTGGGGCCGATGCCGGAATTGGATCGGTTGTTTGTCGCGGCCGGGTTTAATTCGACCGGCATTCAATCGGCGGGCGGGGCGGGCAAAGTCTTGGCCGATTGGATCGTCACTGGCACGCCGCCGATGGATTTATGGGATGTCGATATAAGGCGGATGCAGCGTTTCCAAGCCAATCGCAGCTATATCAGCGAACGGGTGAGCGAATCGCTCGGGTTGCTCTATGCCATGCATTATCCCTATCGCCAGCCCACCACGTCGCGTAATGTGCGCCATTCGCCCTTTCACGACCGCTTGGCGGCAGAGGGGGCTTGGTTTGGCGAAACCGCGGGCTGGGAACGCCCGCATTGGTTCGGCGAGCCTGGCAGCAAACCGCAAGAAACCCATAGCTGGTTCGGCGATGCCAGCAAACCCCGCGTCAAACGCGAACATCTGGCGGTACGCCAGGGCTTGGCGGGATTTGATATTTCGTCATACGGCAAAATTATGGTCGAAGGGCGGGAGGCCTTGGCCGCCCTCAGCACCCTCTGTGCCAACACCATTGATGTGGCGGTAGGCCATGTGGTGTACACCCAATGCCTGAACCCGCGCGGCGGCATCGAAGCCGATGTCACCATCACCCGCCTGGCCGAGAACAAATTTTTCATTCTCACCGCCGCCGGTACCACCCGCCGCGATGTCGATTTTTTCCAAAAATCGTTGGATGCCACGGGGTTGCACGTATTTGCCAGCGATGTGTCATCGGGATGGGCCGGATTGGCGATGATGGGGCCCAAAAGCCGCGATTTCCTGACGAAAATATCCGGGGCGGCGATGGGGAACAGCGATTTCCCCTTTGCCACCGCGCAATGGATTGAAATTGGGGCTGCGCCAGTGTTGGCGATGCGCCTCACCTATGTCGGGGCCTTGGGGTGGGAATTGTGGGTACCGACCGAATTTGCCCGCCATTTATTTGACCGCGTGGCGGCGGCGGCATCGGAATTTGGTCTGGTCTGGGCCGGGATGCATGCCATGGATTCCTGCCGCGTCGAGAAAATATACCCGCTCTGGGGCAAGGATTTATCCGACGAAGTGTCGCCTTTCGAGGCCGGGATTGGCTTTGCCGTTGATTTTAGCGCGGCTCGGTATTTTATTGGCCGCGACGCCTTGTTGCGTCAGCGCGAAGCCGGCCTCAAAACCCGTCTGGTGCAATTCGCCCTTAAGACCCCGGATCGGTTGCTGTACAAGGACGAACCGATTTGGCAGGGGCAACATATTGTCGGGCGGATTTGTTCGGGCAATTACGGCCATGCGGTCGGGCGTGCGGTGGGTTTGGGCTTTGTCGAATTGGGCGGCGCAGCAGGCTTGACCGAATCCGCCATTCCCCATGCCGCGTTTGATTTGGAAATTGCCGGCGAGCGTTTCGCCGCCACCGCCCATCTGCAACCGATTTACGATCCCACCCATGCCGAGATTTTCTGTTAGGGGCTTTCGACATTACGCGAAATTTGCCGCTCGCAAAGGCAGGTCTCTTTTGACAAAACAGAGATTCGCCTTTGTGAGCGGGCCTTTACGCCCGCGAAGCAATCCTGTCTTTTGGCAAAAAAAATGACTTGCTCGGAGGTTCCTTAGGGAAGGTCTGAATAAGGCGAAAAAATCTCTGACCCCCCTTCCTGCTTAGGAAGGGGGGGATAGAAAAGCTTGAATTTTTTGTTAAAAAAATTCATAGCTTTTCTTGGGGGGGTTGGTGTAACTTATTGATTCTGATCAGATTTTTACCA
>JASGCR010000315.1 GCA_030054015.1 Candidatus Symbiobacter sp.
CTCAACTATCCCCCCCTTCTAAAGAAGGGGGGGTAAAACTAGACTTATTCAGACCATCCATAATTCTCAATGCGGTTTGATCACAAAACAGGACTGCCCCACCGCCGCGAGTTTGTCACAGGCGGCTTTGGCTAAGGCATGGCTGGTAAAAGGGCCGGCCTGCAAGCGGTAAATCACATTATTATCCCCCTCGGTCACCGGTTCGATGTGCAAGGACAACGTACCCAGCACATCGTCATATTGCGATTGCAACTGGCCCCAGGCCGATTTGACCGCGTCTTGTTTATGCGCCGCCAAAAGTTGGATCGCCCAGGACTGGTTAGAAAATCCCTGGTTGGACAATTTGCGGGTACCCGTCACGGCACCATTATGGGAAGCCAGCTCTGGATTGGGCGGTTTTTTGGGCGCGGCTGGTTTTTTGGCTGGGGCGGGCGGCGCGTCATTATTGTCCAAAGCCGGATTGCCGAGAGTTTGGCTGGTTGCGCCCGGATCAATATTGCCGCCCTCCCCCTTGGCATCGGATTTAAGCGACGGCGGCAGGGGAACTGACATCACGGGCGGTTGCGAGGTGACGGTTTGGGTTTTAGGGGTCAAATGCTTGTCGGTCAAAGCGGGCGGCAGATTTTGATTTTCCGGCGGCGGCTGCAATTTTTCCTGGCCGGGCGCATAGCCTTTGTCCGAGGTCAGAGTGTTCAATACTTCCTGGTTTAATTTGTCCCCCTTGGTGATGTTGTCGTCGCCGAGGGACAGCGAGGTACCCGTAGCATCCGCGGTCGGGTCTGGCATATCGGCGGTGCTTAGGTTGCTCATATTGGCGGGCGGCGCGTCCTGGTTGAACAGGCTATAATAGCCTTGGTAAACCAAAGCGACCAAAGCCACCAGCACCAGCAAACCCGCCCACCAACCCAAGGGAATCCCCAACACATAACGACCCTTTTTAACCGGTTTGCGTTGGGGATTGGGGCCATAACCGGCACGGCGGTCACTGTTGCGATCAAGCCGCCCCTCCTTATCCAAATCTGAGTTATTTTCCGGTGCCATTTATCGCATCTCCTCTTTCGCCGTGATGCCCAAAACCGCAAGGCCAATCGCCAAAGTTTGTTTCAAGCCCGCCACCATCGCCAACCGCGCCAAATTCGCGCTTTGATTCGCCGCGTCTTGGCTCTGGATAAACCGCATTGTTGCATCATCGCGCCCGCGTGTCCACAAATGATGGAAACTCGCCGCCAATTCCCCCAAATAAAAAGCCAAACGGTGGGGTTCGTGGGCGGTGGCGGCTTCTTCAATAATGCGCGGGAAGCGGGCAATTTCGCGGATTAAAGCCAATTCTTCCTCGTGGTCAAGCACGGCTAAATCATCAAGCGTGACCAATTTGGCAATCGCGGCCGGATCGCCATCCACCGGAAAAACCCCCATCTCGGCAGCCGAACGCAAGACCGAGGCCGCCCGCGCATGGGCATATTGCACATAAAACACCGGATTTTCGCGCGATTGCTCGACCACTTTGGCGAAATCAAATTCCAGCGCGGCATCATTGCGGCGGGTGAGCATGATAAAGCGCACGACATCGGAGCCTACTTCTTCGACCAATTCGGCCAGGCGGATGAAATTGCCGCTGCGTTTCGACATTTTCACCGGTACGCCGTGATTTAACAACGTCACTAATTGGCAAATTTTGACATCGAGGGCGACCCGGCCCTGGCTCAGGGCTTTGACCGCGGCGGTGAGGCGTTTGACATAGCCAATGTGATCGGCACCCCAGACATTGACCAGTTCGGTGTATTTGCGATCCAATTTGTACCAATGATAGGCAATATCCACCGCGAAATAGGTATATGACCCATCCGATTTTTTAAGAGCGCGGTCTTGGTCATCGCCAAATGCCGTGGATTTAAACAGAATTTGCTCGCGTTCTTCCCAATCATCATCAGGTTTGCCTTTTGGACGCTCCAACACGCCCTGATAAATTAGACTTTTTTCCGTCAAATTTTCGATGGCTTGATCAACCCTGCCTCGACTGATAATGTCTGATTCGAATTGGATATGGTCGTATTTTACCCCCAATAAAGCCAAATCCGCCATAATCATCGCCAAAATTTTATCGAGGGCGAATTGGCGGAAATATCTTTCGCGTTCATTTTCGGGGGCGGTCAGCCATTTATGGTCATCTTTGGCAATAATTTCCTTGGCAATTTCTATGACATATTCACCAGGGTAACAATCGGCGGGCAATGCGCCGACCTCAACCCCCAGCAATTCCTGATAACGGTGAAACAAACTTTGATAAAGTTTAAAAATTTGCGAGCCGGCATCATTGACATAATATTCGCGGGTAACGTCAAACCCGCATTTGGTTAGGATTCGCGCCAGAACATCGCCAAACACGGCCCCCCGCGCATTGGCGACATGCAAGGGGCCGGTGGGATTGGCGGAAACAAATTCGACATTGATCTTTTTTCCGTCCCCTAATTGGCTTTCCCCAAAATGCGAGCCTTGGGTTAGAATCTGGAGCAATTGCTGATGCCAGGCCTGGGGATTGAGCCGCCAATTAAGGAATCCCGGCCCCATCACCGACCAGTCCGTGATGGGGTACCTGGCGCGCGCCGCCATTTCGGTGCCAATTTTCTCCGCCAGGATTTTAGGCGGTAATTTGGCTTCTTTGGCTAAGACCATCGCGGCATTGGTCGATAACTCGCCATGCGCGGCCTCGCGCGGGGGATCGACGGTGATTTTCGCCAAATTAAGATCGGACGGCAATTCATCGCGGGCTTGCAACGCCTGGATACAGGCGGTAATCTCACGATGATACGCGGCGAAGATGTGGGGTGGAATTTTGGGTGGGTTCATAATATAGTGCGAAGTGCATGTCCTGGAAAATTCACATTTATGCCCCCCTTCCTGCTTAGTAAGGTCTGAACAAGTCCTAAGAGTGTCATTCTGAGCGTCGCCGCGCTTGGCTTTTGCGA
>JASGCR010000316.1 GCA_030054015.1 Candidatus Symbiobacter sp.
TCGCCCTAAGCGTCGCTATCCCCCCCTTCCTAATCAGGAAGGGGGGGTCTAACATCTCGAAATATCCGTGTCCCACGGATATTGCGGTGGGTAATGACGCTCTTTCTTCTTTCTTCTTTCTTCTTTCTTCTTTCTTCTTTCTTCTTACCTCTTTCTTCTTACCTCTATCCTCTTCCCTCTTCCTTCCGGCATGGAGTATAAATTGCAAAGCGCACAGCCTGGCATGGTGATTATTGGTGCGGGCGTTGCCGGTTTCTTAACCGCCAACCGCATGGCGGCCAAATTGATGGAACGGGGCAATTTTAATCCCATTACCTTGATTGGCAGCGAACCTTATATCCCCTATGACCGCACCGCACTGTCAAAAGATTTCCTGATGGGCGGGATCGATGCGGGCCGCCTGAATTTACAACCGCCAAACTGGTACGTAACCGCCAATGTCATCTTGCAATTAGGGGAAGCGGTGACCGCGATTGACCGCAATGCCCACGTATTAACCTTAGCACGCGGTAAAAAAATTGAATATAGCGGTCTGGTCTTGGCGACTGGGGCCAAGGCCAAACCGCTTTTTCCGGCCCTGCCGTCGCCGCTGCCGGCCAAATCGGAAAGACGGCGCATTGTGACGTTGGAAAATTTGGATGACGCGCTGTATTTGCGCGAATATCTGCAAGTCGGGATAAGGTTGGTGATTATTGGCGGCGGCTTTATCGGCCTGGAACTCGCCTCGATTGCGGCCAGGATGGGATGCTTGGTCACTATCGTCGAAGCCCGCAATCACGCCCTGGCCGGGGTCATCATGCCGGAAATCACCGAGCGTCTGATCGAGATTCACCGCCTGCGCAGTGTCGAATTTTTCACCCAGGATTATTGCATCTCGGTCAATGAACGCCCTGACCTTATCGAGGTGAATTTAGCCCGTCACGGCACTTTGATTGCTGATCTCGTGGTGGTTGGGATCGGGATCGCACCGCAAATCGAGCTGGCCGCCGCTTGTGGCCTGGAAGCCCATCCCGATTACGGCATCCAAGTGAATGAACAGGGACAGACCAGCGATCCCCGCATTTTTGCGGTCGGACGATGCAGCTATATTGCCGCCCCGCTCAGCGCGGGGGAGGATGGGGCTGGAGATACCAATCCGCAACCCCAAATCATCGCCCGGCCCCGCCATGTCGGGGCGATTCAAGATCAAATTGATCGGCTTATCGCGCATGTGTTTCAAGAATCGCCGCCGCCGCCCAATTTGCCCCTCATCACCAGCGAACAATATGGGATTGAATTATCGATTTTAGGCAATGTTTTCGCCAATGAACCGGTTTTGTGGCGCGGCCACCCCTTGCGCGAACCCAGCCTGGCCTTTTTAACCGACCAGGGACGGGTGATTGGCGCGGTCGGATTTAATGCCGGCCAGGATATTCAATATGTCTCAAGTTTAATCAAAAGCAAAAAACCCATCGCCGCCGCAAGTTTGGTCGACCTGCGGATTAAATTATCCGACCTCGCCCGCAAAGCCGCGAAATAATATGTAATTGCGAAATTGGATTTTGCCGCGTTTCGTCATCGGGAATCAAGTTCAAATTTGGCTCCAACCAAGGCGCGGGATATGTTATGGGCTGACATTGATGGCGTGCCGAAATAATGATGGATTAACGAAGCTGTCGCGCTTGGTTTTGCCAAGGGAAAGCCATGATCATATCCCTGGCCAGGCGCGATCATCACCGATGTCACCACCGCGCCGACTTCGTGCAAATCTTCGCGGCTGTGGGCAAACGACTCATCGGTAATGACCAAATCGCCGCGCCAATTGGCGTAATCGGTTTTGGCCTTGACCAGCAAGATATTTTTGCCGCGCCAAATTGCGGGGTTTTTGCTGAGCCGCCCATCACCAGCACGAATTACTTTGTGGCCATCGCCATTAATATGCTCGCCGTCATTATGATCGGATATGTTGAATTTATGACAGCCATAGATCGAATTCGGCATAAATTTAATGTTAAATTCTTCACGAAGTATGGCGGAATAAGTCGGCGAAAATGTAAATTCAAAATGGGTCGGGGTAAGAGTACCAAGATGATATTGCAACACATCATTAAACACCGTCATGTCCCACAACATTTTCACCGATAAAACCGTTCGTTGCGGCCCTTGCCAGGCGCGTTGGTTAAAAGCGGCGGCAGCCAGGCCAATTTGATCCTCATGATTGGGGACATAATCGCCGGGTTGCCAAGTTTTCGTGCCGTCAAACCCGGCGGATTGCGCGTTAAATTTAAGCCGATAGCCGCGCGTGCCAATCCCTGTCAATCCAACCAAATCGCCATAACGCGACGGGTTGATCATCATCATTTCCAACGCCACGCCAAAACCCATTGAATATCCCACCAAATTTACCGATTGGCGAGCAGACCATCCGCGTTCGGCCAGATAGGAAGATAATAATTGGTCAAAATCATGCGCGAAATCGCGTAATGAGGTGATGGGTTGGTGATAAGTCGACTCGCCACTGCCGCGATAATCGGGCACAATAATTGTATATTCGGTTAAAAATTCTGGCAAAGCGGCAAATTCTTGCATCAATTCGACATAGGCTGCTCCGGTCGTGTTATTGCCCGGCACGAAAAATATGATTTTTTTGCCATTCCCCAGGCTGCGATAGCGAATTTTTTCAGGCGGATCATCGGCGCGGAGTCCGGCTATTTTGATTTCTTGCGAAATAATTTTTGCGTTATCGGTGTTGTTTGGAGAAATATCCCATTGCGGAATGAAACTTTTCCATGCGTGCCAATCGATCATATTATTTTCCATGCAAAAACACCGCCCCTCAAATAGCGGCACAATATACATAGCAAGCCTAAGGGAAAATACGAATCTCTTACCACCCCTCAATACCTAAAAGGAAGAGCGTCATTAACCGCCGCGCAGCCAAAGAGCGGCAAAAAAGGGAGCGTCATTACCCGCCGAAATAT
>JASGCR010000317.1 GCA_030054015.1 Candidatus Symbiobacter sp.
TTGCTCTTCCCTTTTTTGCTCTTCCCTTTTTTGCTCTTCCCTTTTTTGCTCTTCCCTTTTTTGCTCTTCCTTTTAAATGTCGCACCGGCAACCCGGCGTTTTGGCATAATGAATGGTGTGAAGACGGGCGGCCAAGGCATCATAAATCACCAAACGTCCGACCAAACTCTCCCCGATGCCGAGAATTTGTTTGATGATTTCGACCGCCTGCAAACTCCCCATCACCCCCGCTGCTGGGCCCAATACCCCCAAACCGCTACAATTGGCGAAAATATCCGATGGCGCGTCCGGGCTGGCGGGGAACAGACAGCGATAACAAGGATTGTCGCCCTCATAAGAACGGATCACCGTCAATTGCCCGTCAAACGCCGTCACCGCCGCCGCCACCAAGGGTTTCCGCGCCTGGTGACAAGAGTCATTCACCAGATATCGCGTGGCGAGATTGTCGCTGCCATCCGCCACAATATCGGCCATCTCGACCAAAGAGGCGGCATTTTTTTCTGTCAGCATGGTGGGGCAGAGATCAAGCCTTAGATTGGGATTAAGCGCGCGTAAATGCTCGGCGGCGGCATCAATTTTGGCGCGGCCAATATCGGTTTGGCGGTAAATCACTTGCCGTTGCAGATTGCTGAGCGCGACCTTGTCATCATCAACCAAAATAAGCCTGCCCACCCCCGCCGCCGCCAAATACAGCGCAACGGGCGACCCCAAACCCCCCATGCCGATCAATAACACCGAACTCGCGGCAATTTTTGCCTGCCCCGCCGGGCCAATTTGCGGCAAGATGATCTGACGCGCATAACGCGCCGCGACATCGGGCGGCGGGGTTGGTTTGATGGTTTCGTCCATGGCAAATTGCCTTTAACCCTCAGGAAAAAAAATCTCGCCCAGGCCGTTTTGGCCGCGATCCCCCATCAAGCGATGGAATTTTTGGTTTTTTTCCATCGTTTCACTCAGTTTTGGCAAGCCCAGAGCCAAAAATTCGCGCTGCCACAGGGAGAAAATACCCAAATCATGGGATAAACAAGCGGCGAAACTGGGCAAATCGGGCGAGGGAGAAGGCCGCGTCGCATCCACCACAGCCAAGCCCGCAGGCTTGAATCCGCCCAGGGCCAAAATCGAGCCTTTGCGCATCGCCACCCCGCACGGCGTGGCCAGGCCCCCCATCACCACCAAGGTACCGCCAATCATGCCGCCACAGGCCACCCCCACCACCTCGCCCATCACCACCACCAAACCGCGTTTCATCCCCAGGCCAACATCACCAAGGGCATCGCCCCACACCACCACCACCCCGCCCGCCAGGCCGGTCAAAGCCCCAGGTTTGGCGGCGGCGAGGCGGTTGGCGGCATTGCCGTGAATATCAATGCGACCGCCGCTCATCGCCATGGCCGCGCCGTAATCGGCATTGCCCCGCACCGTCATCTGACCGCCGCGCATCCCCGCCCCGACATAGGCCCCGACATCTCCGTCAATGTCAATTTTCCCGCCGCTCATCCCCGCCCCGATATGATCGATTTTTTTGCCGTTGGTGCGTATGAGTATAGACGGGTGTTCCCGATCATTGCCGTGATGGGCGAGAGAAAAAATCTCCCCCATCGGAAAAAAATCTTTGCCAACACGGATGGGCAGGTGGGAAATCTCGGCCTCGGACAAACCCAGCAAAGATTCGGGCGTGATGCCCAAAAGTGAAATGCGTTGCGCCAGAGAAGATGATTTGGCGGTCAGAATCATGTTCATGGCTGGGACTCCGCGCTTGCCACATTCGGGGGGGCTAAAATCTGCCGCAAATGAAAATGATGCCGCCCTAAATTGCCGCCATAATTGCCCGCATCAATCGCCACCACCCCTGAATTTTCGGCATTTTCATCACAGGCGGCGCGTATTCCCACCGCCATCGCCGCGGCAATTGCGGCATAATTCAAGCCATCAATGACGATTTCATACACCGCCGCCACCTGGTCGGGCAGGGCGGTTTTGGTCACGCCGCGCAAAGTCGGGCAATAAGCATCATTGGTCGAGGCCACCAGGATTTTATAGCGCGACCCCACTTTTGACCCCGACCGCACCACCCCGCCCGGAAAGGGCATGATGACCGAAGGGCAGCGCGACATGGCGGCAACCGCCCGCTCACACGCCGCCAAAGCCGCCGCCCGTGACTCGCCTAACACGAGAAAATTGCCGCCGCCAATGGCGGGAACCGAGGCCACGCGGTCTTCGCATAAAAACTCGCCATCCATCACCGGAATGCGCCACATCCGCCGCCCGCCGACTCGTTTGACGGTTTGCCAGCCATCGCCGAAATAGCGCAATGCCTGTCCCATTGGAATTTTTTTGGCATTTTCTTCGGCGGGCAGGGGATCAATGCCGGCAAAACAGGCCGTGCCAGGACAGGTTAAAATGGTTTGACCGACGCGGTTGCGGATGGGATCGATCAGGGACTCGTGACTAAAGCCAAACAGCAACACCGCAACCCCCGGCCGCCCATCGGGGGTTTCATTTGGGGTTAGTTCATGCTCAACCGCCGCCTCCACCCCGCAAGCAATGACCGAGGTAGCGAAACCGGTCATGACCTGCCCCGCCACCCGCGCCCAGTGGGCGGTGTCGGCGGTGATGATAAGCCGCGTCGCCCGCATATCAAACGCTTCGGCAAAATTGTCGCGGATGATTATATTGTTGATGTGCATGGAGGGCATCTTAGGTGAGGTCTTAAAGTTCAGGCAATGTAAAACTTAACGCGGCGGCACGTTGCCGCCTTCGGCAAAATTGTCGCGGATACTTAACACCCCTCAATACTTAAAAGGAAGAGCGTCAAAAAGAGAGCGTCATTACCCGCCGGACTGCAAGCGGTTTGCCGCTTGCAGTCCGAGTCGGGTAATCCCCCAGGAGAATTAAAGCCAAAAAGAGAGCGTCATTACCCGCTGATTTTTGCCGCGTAGCGGCATAAATC
>JASGCR010000318.1 GCA_030054015.1 Candidatus Symbiobacter sp.
AAGGAAAGTCCGAACAAGTCCCAGAAACAAAAGAAATGGCATTTGCGAGCGGGCGTTTACGCCCGCGAAGCAATCCAGTAACATCCTGAAATTGCTGGATTTTTCTGGATTGCTTCGCGGCTTCGCCGCTCGCAAATGCGCCGTTCTTTCGGCAAATGAGGACTTGTTCAGACCTTCCTTAAGATCACCGCCCCTAATTGCGAAATTTTTTGAAACTGAGGGCGACCAGCCACAGCCAGCCAAAAATAAACGCCGCCCCGCCATAAGGGGTGATTTTTGTCCCCCATTCCGCCTGGAAAAACCCAATGCCGTAAAGCCCGCCGCAAAAGCACATAATCCCGATCAGAAACAAGATCATGATGAGGCCGACACAGGCGCATCTAAATTCCCGCGCCAAGATCGCCAAAGCCAGGAAAGCCAGCGCATGGAAGAACTGCATCCGCGAGGCCAGGTCAATCTCGGCCAGGCCCCAATGCGGGTTGATGGCGGCACCGTGATAAGACAAGGCCCAGCCCATCAACCCCATCGCGCCATTAACGCCCGCCAGAAACAAACCCAGCCGCAGCCACACACGATGATTGCTGCCTTTGGTTAAAAAGCGCGATAAACTGCCGTCTGCCATCAAAAAATTTGCCTTTTAGCGGGGATCACGAAGTTTCAACCGCGATCACGAACCAGTATTATTGGTGCCGGTCGGGTTGGTCGAGGAATATTGACGCGCATCTGACGGGTTTTGGGCGGTGACACCAGGGGTACCCCCAGTGGCGGCGTTGGGGGTATTTGAGGCTTGGTTGGCGGAATCGTCCGACAAGCCCTTTTTAAAGCTTTTGACGCCTTTGGCTAATTCACCCATCAAGGGCGAAATCCGTCCTGGCCCCCAAATGAGCAACACCACCGCCAGTACGATAAGGAAATGCCAAATGCTTAAGCCACCCATGATTTTCTCCCGTTGTTGTCACATAATCCTACGCGTGTTTAATCTCGTAACCACGATCTTACTATGGGGCTGCGAAGAATGCCAGTGGTTATTTCGCAGCCCCATTTCGCGTCGCATCAACCGCTTGGCTTGGGCGATCACTGTAAATACGGCAACACTTCCATGCCTCCGTCATAAATCATGCGGAGGGCAATCCATATAATGACGGCCAGCCCGACATAGGTTAAGAAATAGTATTTCTTGAGAATCCGCACAAAAAACATCGATGCGCCGCCGACCATCAAGACCGCTGCGGCCAGTCCGATGATCATGACCACCCAATGGTCACGCGCCGCCCCAGCCACCGCCAGAACATTTTCCAGCGACATACTCACATCAGCCACCAAAATTTTGGTCAGAGCCGAGCGTAAATTGCCGTTGGCGGGATCGGTGGGTGCGGACGCACTTGCCGTTTGGGTCGTATCACCTGGCAGAGTGGTGGGGATTGGGGTATTGTGTTTGCGCTGTTCTTCGATTTCGCGCCAAAATTTCCAACCCACCCACAATAACAGAAGGCCGCCGGCCAAGGTTAAGCCGACAATTTGCAACATTTCATAGGCCACCAGGGCAAAGCCAATCCGCATGACCGCCGCGCCGATAATGCCGTATAAAATGGCGCGGGCGCGAATCTTTGGATCCAGGCGTGAGGCGGCCAAGGCGATAACCATGGCATTATCCGCCGCCAAGACGATATCCGAGACAATCACGCTGAACAAAGCCGTCAAAGTGCCGGCCTGTAACCCTAAGAAGAGGTCTATACTGTCAATCACGGCTGCATTCTTTCCGTATAAAAATGTTTCATTCCATTGGGATCGGTGATTTCCCATCCCCCATCCGTTTGGCTCACATAGTCCCAATTAAGCGGTATTTTACCATAACCACCGGGAATGTCTAGAATATAATGGGGGATCATCAGGCCCGAAATGCGCCCGCGTAATTGCTGCATAATCGCCAAGCCCTCGGCAATCGTCAAACGAAAATGGGCGGTACCTGGTGCCAAATCGGGATGGTGAAGATAATGCGGGGTGATGCGGTGGCGGATCATGGTGCGGAAAAGATCGATTAGGCTCGCCGCCGAGTCATTTACTCCGCGCAACAGCACCGATTGCCCCAACAGCACCACGCCTTGTTGCGCCAGCTGGGCCAGGGCCTCGCCGCTCGCGGGGGAAAATTCACTGGCGTGATTGCTGTGTACCAAAATATAGACCGCGATGGGGCGAGCCGTTGGACGCAAGGCCGCCAGCATCGCCGGATTAATCCGTTCGGGAGCGACCACCGGCACGCGGCTATGCAGGCGCAATATCTCAATATGGGGTATGGCGGCAAGCTGGTGGAGGATTTTTTGCAACCGCGCCGGCGATAATATCAGGGGATCGCCGCCGCTTAGGATGACTTCGCGGATGGTCGGGCGGGCGGCAATATAATCATAAATCGCCGCCATTTCGCCGTCACCCAGCGGCGGGTTGGGGCTGCCCACTTGCTCCCGCCGAAAGCAAAACCGACAATAAACCGCGCATTGCACCAAGGGTTTGAGCAAAACCCGATCCGGATAACGATGTACCAGACCCGGCATCGGACTATGGGCTTCATCGCCAATCGGATCGTCCCGTTCTTGCGGCGCGACCGCTAACTCGGCCCTATCGGGCAAAAATTGCCGCGCGAGGGGGCGTTGCTCGGCGGGCTGAGCCTGTTGTTCGGCGGCGATGGAAGCGGCCATTTGCGGCGGGATCGCCATGGCGTATTTCTCGCTCACCGCGGCGAGGGCTTGCGCCTCGGCCGCCGTCACCCATCCGGCGGCAACGAGTTCTTCGAGTTTGGTATAGGTTTTCGTGGTCAAGATTTTTATCTCTGGTTTACGGATGGTTTTTTTAAGTCTTTTAGGTATGCCTTTCCCTAAGGGAAGTCTGAATAAGGCGAACAAATCTCTGACCCCCCCTTCCTGCTTAGGAAGGGGGGGATAGAAAAGCTTGAATT
>JASGCR010000319.1 GCA_030054015.1 Candidatus Symbiobacter sp.
TCCTAAGCAGGAAGGGGGGGTCATAAAGCTGAAATCATTTGGAAACGGAGTATAACGCGCCATATATTTTCACTCAGACCGTTAAAATCTGGAGATATAAACCAATACGCATATAATTATCTGTACTTAACGAGGTTTTATCATGTCATTCCGCGACATCTTTCCGTTTCGCCACCACACCGTACCGTCAATTTACCATGACGACGATGCCATGCACAATTTCCGCCGCGAATTCGAGCGGATTTTCGGCGATTTTACCCGCCACATGCCCTCGTTATATCATGGCGGCTGGCGCGGCAGTGAATCGACCGGGTATTTATCCCCACGCGTCAATATCTCAGAATCCGCGAAGGAATTCCACCTCGATGTCGAATTGCCGGGCGTGGTGGAAAGGGATATTGATATTGAATTAAATAATGACCAACTCACCCTCCGCGCCGAACATAGCGAGCAAACCGAGCAGAGCGACGAAAAGAAACATTTTCACCTGGTCGAAAGTGCCTATGGCTCATATTTCCGGCGTTTTGACCTGCCCTTCACCCCCGAAAGCGATAAAGTGACCGCCCGTTTGCGCAACGGCGTGCTGACCATTACCATCCCCCAATCCCAGGGTGCCGGCAAAAATGGCAAGAAAATCGCGGTCTTGCCTTAAACCGGTTTGAATTAAACCGGCTTGAATTGAACCCCTTGCCTTAATTAAACCCCCTGCCCTCACCCACCGCCCCACTTACCCATTGGTCGCCACCACCACCCGGCCACGCACCCGGCCCGCCAAAATATCATGCGCGGTGGCGACCGCATCGGTCAAGCCGATTTCTTTGGCGACCAATTTCTCCAAAATGGCGGGGGCCATGATTTTAGCCAAGGAATCCCAAGCCAATTGACGGATGGGCATCGGCGTATTGACCGAATCCACCCCAAGCAGGGCGACATTGCGCAAAATAAAGGGCATGACGGTGCCGAGCATCTCGCCGCCTTGGGCCAGGCCGCAAGCCGCGACCGCCCCGCGATATTTGGTGGCGGCAAGCAGATTAGCCAAAATATGGCTGCCCACCGTGTCAATGCCCGCCGCCCATTGCTCGCGTTGCAGCGGCTTGCCCAATTTGCTTAAGGGGCCGCGATCGATCACATGGTTGGCACCGATTGCCTTTAACCAGGCCGCTTCGGTTTCATGGCGACCGGAAATGGCGGTGACCTTAAATCCCTTTTGCTGCAAAATATGGATGGCGACACTGCCCACCCCGCCGGCGGCACCGGTCACGGCAATATCGCCCTGATCCGGGGTTATGCCGTATTTTTCCAACGCCATGACGCATAACATGGCGGTAAAACCGGCCGTACCCAAAATCATCGTCTGGCGCGCGGTGAATTGAGCGGGTATTTTCACCACCCAGTCGCTTTTTACCCGCGCCTGGGTTGCGAGCCCGCCCCAGTGGATTTCGCCAATGCCGTAACTGGTTGCCAAGACTTTATCGCCGACCGCAAATTTGGGCGACGTGCTGGCCATGACCTCGCCCGCCAGGTCAATCCCTGGCACCATGGGAAAATTGCGGATAATCGGCCCCTTACCGGTAATCGCCAGCGCGTCTTTGTAATTCAGGCTGGAATGGGTGACTTTGATGGTGACATCGCCTGGCGCAACATCGGCCGGAAAATCAGTTAATTCCTTTATTTCAGCCAAGGTGGTGGGCGGATTTTGGGCGGTATTTTGAGTAAGATATAAGGCTTTCATCACGGGGCATCCCCTTGGTTGCTCGTACGGGTTTTACTAGAATTCCATCGTCAATTTGTTTATAAAGCTTTGTGCTGCATTGATCAAGACTCAACAAAGAACATCCCTCTCATGACACATTATCAAAAAACCACCCGCAATATCAGCGTGTCGGTAAAACCTTATTTTTTGGAAGAACATTCGGAACCCAATGAAGACCAATATTTTTGGGCTTATCACGTCAAAATTGCCAATCAAAGCAACGAAACCGTGCAATTATTGAAACGTTTCTGGCAAATCACCGATGCCAAGGGCCACCGCATCGAAGTGCGCGGCGTTGGCGTGGTGGGCGAGCAACCCTTTATTCATCCGGGCCAGGTTTATGAATATACCTCGGCGGCGCCGCTGCCCACCCCGTCGGGCATGATGGTCGGGGCCTATCAATTGGCTAATCATGACGGCGAGCATTTCGATGTCGATATTCCGGCCTTTTCGCTCGATTCCCCGCATGAACGGGCGCCGCTAAATTAATTGGTTGGGGGGCGTTTTTGGGTGTTTTGGGGGGTTTTGGGGGTTTTGTCCGTGGGGGGTGTATTTTCTCAATCAATCCCCATTTTAGTTTCGTTAAGGTAAAATTTAGGTCACATTTTTTTGACGTAAATACTTGGTCTTAAAAAAGTGAGTTATTGTGGCGATTATAAATTTTATTATCAATGTTTCGCTGGTCATTGCCATTGCCGCGATTGATCTGTTTGTTTGGGCCGTGGATGGCCTCATTTTTTTGTGTTTTGTTTAGGCGGCAAGGCAGCGGCAAAAGGAGGGCGTGAAAAAAGAGAGCGGCAAAAAAAGGGAATGTCATTACCCGCCGCCGCAGCTAAAGAGCGGCAAAAAGAGAGCGTCATTACCCGCCGCAATATCCGTGAAACGGATATTGCGAGTCGGGTAATCCCCCAGGAGTATTATTCCCCAAAACTCATGGGGGATTACCCGACAGATTTATGCCGCATCGCGGCAGAAATCCGCGGGTAATGACGCTATACCTTAAGGAAGGTCTGAATAAGTCTTTTAGACCCCCCCTTCCTGCTTAGGAAGGGGGGGAAAGCTCCGCTTAGGGCGAAGCCCTTAGCGGAGCTAGGGGGGGTTGGTGATGTTGAAAATCTATTTAGAATCAATACCCTACACCAACCCCCCCAAGAAAAGCTAAGAATTTTTTAGCAAAAATTCTAGCTTTT
>JASGCR010000320.1 GCA_030054015.1 Candidatus Symbiobacter sp.
CGAAATATATCCGTTACACGGATATATTTCGGCGGGTAATGACGCTCCCTTTTTTGGCAACAATACTCTTGGCGGGTAATGACGCTCTTTTTTTGGCGCAGAATCGGAATAATATGGAAAACCTGGGATAACTTACCAGGCGGTGCCGTAATAACTGGACAAAACCTGCCCGATCTGTGCAAACACCAGGGCGCGATGCCAGGGTTTCCCGGCCGCCCGCAACCCATCCGCCCGCGCCAGAATATCCGCCGAGAAATAGGGCAGTAATTCCACATCGCGCGGCGGCTTGGTCGGTAAAGCGGCGAATAAATTGGCTACGGCTTGTTGCGCCCTGGGATGCGGCCAGTAATAGCGAATCCGGTCGGCATAGGAATAATGCAGCCAATGCGACAAAAGCGGGGCGCTGGCGGGGTAATGTTTGCGCCAATGCGTCGGATCGTCTTGCATCAATTGTTCCATCACCTGGCGCAGCGACGGCGCATCCGCCTTAACATATTGGTTATCTTGGGCAAATTCATCGAGGGCGTACAAAGCGGTGCGATAGGCAAAGGTCAGGCCGGGTCCGACTTTCAACACGGCAAAATGATGATTTTTCAATGCCGCCAAGGCAGCCGCCGATTGATAATCGGTGGAATGGGCTTCAAAGGCGAGACCTGGATAAGGTGCCAACACCGCGGCAAGTGGCGTCGATGCGGCGGCAAAATAGGGCGTAAATTCATAGCGGTGAATCTGGTCGATGGCAAATTCGACGCCAGGCTGCACCACCAACCCCACCACCCGCCGCCAGGCCGTGTCCGCCAGCCCAGCCCGGGCAAATTCGCGTTGATGGGCAGCCAAAGTGGCGGCGGCATTTTCCGGCGCGGTGGGGGGAATCACCGGCGCAACCCCGCCCGCTAAGGCGTGATCCCCGCAATGGGAAGCCGCATCTTCAATCCGCGCCCCGCCCGGCGGCGGCACTTCGGTGCCGATGACATAAACCAAATCGGGGGATGCGGAGGCAATTTTTGCCGCCGTTTTTTCGCACACCGCCGCGAGACGGGCGGCACGTTCGGCGGCAAGCCGATCCCCGACGGCGGCTGGCTCGCCCGCGCATCCCTCCGAGCAATCGAGGTGAATCTTGCGGAACCCAGCCGCGACATAATCGGCGACCAATTGCTCGGCCTTTGCCATGGCCTGATCGGCGGGTTCATGCCGCCAGGCTTGCGGCCCCAAATGGTCGCCGCCAAAGTAAATTTTTTTCCGATCGATGCCTTCCTGGGCCGCCAAGCCGTTGACAAACCGGATAAAATCGGCGGGTTTCATGCCGGTATAGCCGCCATATTGGTTGACTTGGTTGCTGGTGGCCTCGATCAGGAGAGGTTCGCCCGCCGCCGCCGCTCCCCGCATGGCGGCGCGCAACACATCTTCCTGGGCCGAACAGACCGAGACAATGGCCTCCCCGCTGCCCTGGCGGTTGGCGGCGATGATCTCGGCAAATTTTTGGACAAAATTTTGTCCGTCGGATGGGGGTGGGTCATGCGGCATGATCGGGTTGCTTATCTGTGGGGACAATCTATTGGTTGGTGCAAGTTATTGGTTGGTGCAAGTTATCGGTGGGTGTAACTTATTGGTTGGTATATAGGGTAACGCCGCCCACCACGCGGGTGAGTTTGCCGTCTTGGAACGGGTTATCAACGTTCAGACCGAGGGCTTCCGACCATTGCACCGCCAGTAATTGCGCCGCCACCAGATAAAGCGGCACACTCCAACTGGCATTTTCGACCAGGGGGAAAGTGAAATCTTCGCTCGATGCAAGGTGGGTTGCGACGGGTACAGAATCTGGCCCGATACGCGTGATCACGTTCGCTCCATATTGGCGTTGAATTTCGGTGAAAAGATCATTTTCATAGGGAGCAATGCGTGTATTGGGCGATGCCAGCAGGAAAATTTTGGTCTTTTCGTTGATAAAGGCTTTTGGCCCATGGCGAAATCCCAGCGGCGTTTCCGCCATGGTGGCGATTTTCCCGGCCGATAATTCCAAGACTTTGAGCGCACCCTCACGCGCGGCGGGATACAAAACCCCACTGCCCAAAAACACCACCCGTTGCGGCGGCGGGATTTTTTTCACCTGGTCAGGCCAGGTCGACAAACATGACTCCGCCGCATCCGCCAGATCGTATAAATATCCAGCCTTATCAAAGACCGAGCTGTCAAAGCAGGCCATCAGAGTCAAATACATCGTGGTGAAACTGGATGTCATGGCAAAGCCACGGTCATTGGTTTCGGGCGGCAAAATAATCGCGTGGCTGCGCCCTGTTTTTGTTTTCGCCAAAAAACTGTCGGCATTGCATGTAACGTGCAATCGCGCCGCTTCGGGCGCGTATTTGTCCAATAATTGAGCGCAACCAATGGTTTCCGGGCTATCGCCACTGCGTCCAATGAGTATCGCCAGCAAACGGGATTTATCTGTCACTTGGCTAAAATAAGGCCAGCGGTCAGCCAGCAAATTGGTGGTGGGAATGGCGACCGCTTGGCAAAATTCCAAAGATCGGGCAAGCGCGGCGGCCATGGTCTGCCCGATATAATCGGAACTGCCTGCCCCCAAAAACCATATGTGATCAAACGGGTTGAGCCCAGGTTTATGGTCAAAATTTTTGAACCGATGCTGCAACAGCGTCCGTATAGCATTAATCTGCTCACCTTGCTGCCGCCAGATTTTCGGCTGTTGGAAGATTTCTTGGCTTGTTGCGGAGTTGGTGTTCATTTTGGTGATGTCTCGTTTGAGGTTGGAGTTAGCCCCCCTTCCTAAGCAGGAAGGAGGGGTCAGTGACTATTGCTACTTATTCAGAGTTTCCTAATGGTAGGTCTAAGTAAGTCATTTTCTAAAGAGCCGCGCATTTGCGAGCGGGCGGCTTCGCCCGCGAAGCAATCCAGTAACATCCTGAAATT
>JASGCR010000321.1 GCA_030054015.1 Candidatus Symbiobacter sp.
CCCCCAGGAGTATTATTCCCAAAAAAGGGAGCGTCATTACCCGCCACAATATCCGCGCAACGGATATTGTGGGTCGGGTAATCCCCCAGGAGTATTATTCCCAAAAAAGGGAGCGTCATTACCCGCCACAATATCCGTGCAACGGATATTGTGAGTCGGGTAATCCCCCAGGAGTATTATTCCTTAAAACTCCTGGGGGATTACCCGACACAGACTGCAAGCGGAAATCCGCTTGCAGTCTGGCGGGTAATGACGCTCCTATTTTTAGGTCTTACCCAACCCTTCCTAACCCGATATAGCAAGATCGGCAATAATGCCCGATGCCGCTTCATTGCGGGATTCGAGCGTATATTCCGCCAAAATCTGGCCCTTCAAATTGTCACCCGTCTTGGCCAAATCTATCGTCTGGAGCGGACGCAAATACGCCACCATCCACATGCTGGTATCGAGCAAATGCAGATCGCGGTCGCGGCTGAACCGATTGGCGACAATTTTGTGGAAACCAAAATCGCTGGCATAGACATCAATCGCCGTCGACAAAGTCCCGTCGGTGATGTTTTGGGTTTTGGTGGTGCCGCCGGTAAAGCCGGAAATCACCGTTTTGTTATAAGGCCCCGACATGATCAAATCGGGCGACCCGCCCGCCACCCAACATTGCTGCAGCGTGGTTTTCAGCATCGCCTCGGTCAAGGCACGGGTGGTCGCGGCATCGGTGGCCGCCGCCGAAGCAGTGCCATTGGCCCCGCCGCCCGCGCGATTGACATTGGTTTGATACCAGGCGCACAAAGACCGCAATTGCCGCGCCGTGGAGGCATTGCCGGCATTGGACGCTTGGTTACCGGTGAGGATGAATTCCATATCGCGCTTGATCTCGCGGGCGCGTTTCACCATTTGATAGACCATTTCGGATTGGCGACCGGCTTTTTGCACGACATCTTGGGTGCCGGACACCACGACATCTTTGCGGCTGATCTGGCAAATATTGCCCATACGCGTGGTCGGAATGACGGCTTTGAAATTATAGCCCGACACGACGGAATCATCGCCTTCCACCACGGCATTGGCCGCCGCCGGAGCCAATTGGTCGGTTTGCCATTCATGCAGTACGGCATTGGCCGTGCTGGAATCGATTGACCCCAAAAACGGCGCATCAATCGGCGAGATATTGTAAATCGTATCGGCGACATCTTCACGGTTGCCGACCGCCGAGAAGGTGGAAAAGCTATTGGTAGTTGCTGGCATGGTTTGAACCCTTTGCTAAATGTTAGCCATAAAAAAAGGGGCCGAAGCCCCTTGGTTACGGTAGTCATGCCGGCAGACAGCCGGCATTTTCCCGATCTCAAATGCGGTGGTTTACTTCGACTGCAACACCCGCATGATGTAATCCGCCTGTTTGCGCATCGAACCCGACCGCATCGCCTCGGCTTTAAGCTGATCGAGGTTGGCCGTGCGCGACGATTTTTGCCCCGCCCCAGGTTTCAGGCTCAGCGGCACCGCGCCCACCCGCTTCGCGGGAAATTGCTTGGCGGCTTGCTGTTGGTCGCGGTGTTTGGCCGCATCCATGGCCATAAGCGACACACGGTGATCTTTGACCTGGGTTAAATCTTGCGGGTCAAAACCCCAAGCGGGGGCGTGGCGTGCGACCAAGGCGATGATTTGCGTGCGCAAGGCGGGGTCTTGCAATTCGGGAAGTTTCTCAAGCAAGGCCTGGGTTTCCAAAGCCTGTTGATGCTTGTCCCGCAAGGCCTTCGCCGCATCATTCTGCTCTTTCAGATGGTTCAATAACGCAATTTTCCGATTAAATTCGGGAAATTTTTCGGCATAAACCTGCGGATTGGTGCGCGACAAATCATTCCAATCAATCCCCACCGCATCACGGAGAGTCGAGTCAAACCCCACCCCGTGTTCGAGCAAAGCCGCCAAAACCTTATTCACCTCGGCCAGGCAATTGGCCGTGTCCTGGCGATGGGCACTCACAGTGTCATGGTGGGTTTTCTCATGCTGGACAATGGCGTTCTGCACGACCTCAGGCAAATCGGCAAAATAACCCTTGGCCTCGTCGCTCCAATCATCGGGCGGAGCGAGCTTGCGGCTCGCGTCGCCGGCTTCGGCGGCATCGAGCGAGGCCGCATCTTCGGACATGTCATCGCTTTCGTCCTCATTCTCATTGTCCGATGCTAAATCCGCCGCCTGATTGCCGCCAAAAACATCCGGCCAGCCTTTGGGTTGAACCCGGCCATGACTGCCCTGGCCGCCCAGGCCCGCATCAACGATATTGGCGGCGGTTTGGGTCATGGCTGCGGGGGTGACCGCGGTCGATTTGACCACTGGCGGCAGTTTGCTGCTGTTATTGGCGAGCGGATTGGCGAGTTTCTTCGCCAATTGCTCCGCCTGTCCCCGCATCGATTTGGGGGAAGATTTCTTACCTTTTTTCATGGAGATTATCCTGTGTTAAAGGAGGGAAGTTCGCGGTACAGCGTCGCACTAAGCCTCTGGCATAGGATTGTTCTGTACCTGGCTCATGCGGCCCGACAGCACCAGCGAGGTGAAATCTTGCCGCAATTGGTCTATGAGGCCGAGCAATTGGTATAACCGCTCGCGCCCCTCACGATCATGGGCGGGCGAATGGCGCCACCGATCAAGGCAATCACGCTCTAACGCGCGAAAGGCTGCTTGGACCATCGGGTCATCCAAAATCGCCTGCGCCCGTTCCGCCCGCCGCAGGGTCTCGCTTTTCTGCGGGTCGTGGTGGAGAGGGGGTTTTTGATTTCCGGTCATGTGAATTTCCTATGGGAAAGTCTGTATAAGTCGAAAAATTGCTGCCCTCCCTTCCCTAAGGAAGGTCTGATTAAGCCGAAAATTTATTTACCCCCCCTTCTTTAGAAGGGGGGGATAGAAAAGCTAGAAT
>JASGCR010000322.1 GCA_030054015.1 Candidatus Symbiobacter sp.
TGACAAAAATTCTAGCTTTTCTATCCCCCCCTTCCTAAGCAGGAAGGGGGGGTCAGAGATTTTTTCGCCTTGTTCAGACCTTCCCTAAGCAGGAAGGGGGGGGGATCAGACTCTCATGCTCCTTCATAAAGTTGCTCAAATTGCGCCACCGCCTGGTCGAGGGTGAAATTCTCCCGCGCCAATTTCGCCCCATATTTGCCCATTTTGAGCCGCAAATCGGGATTCTGCAATAGATGCTTAATCGCCGCCGCCAATCTTTCCGGCTGCTGGGGCGGGATTAAAAGACCCGATTCGCCGTCTTTGACCAATTCGGGAATGCCGCCGACTGCCGTCGCAATGATCGGCAATTCGGCACTCATGGCCTCAAGGATCGAATTGGGCAGACCTTCGTGATGCGAGGGGTGAAGATGGATTTGGGATTGGTGCAAATGGGCAATGATATGATCATGCGATAATTGTCCCCAAAATGTGACGTGATCGGCAATGCCCACCTCGCGGCATAGGGCGCGATATTTAGCCATCGCCCCCGCAACATCACGGCCAGCAATATTTAAGTGCCAGTTGGTGATGTTTGCTTTGACCAATAGACCCAAGGCGGCGATCAAATCGGCATAGCCTTTATATTCATGCAGATTGGCGACGGTTGATAAAGTGACTTTTTGCGCGTTGTCGTCAATGGGCTTGGCGAAAGGCGGGCGGGCAAAGGCGGCAACATCAATCCCGTTATAAATTAAACGTAATTTTTCTGCGGGCAAGCCTTCGTGGCGCAATTCATCGATAATCATTTTGGCATTGCCAACCGCCCTATCCACCATACGGTGGCAAAATTTGGTCTCCCACCATTGGGTGAGGGGGTGGCCTTGGAAATAAAACCCCAATGACACGCGGCTCATCACTAATTTGCGCTGCGGACGATTGCGGGTCAGCACATGACATAACGTGCCATAATGATAAGAACCCGGCAAAAAACAGTGAATAATGTCAGGTTGCAGCCGGTTGATTACTTGCTGGATATGTAAGATATAACTACAATATTGATCTAAGGGATATTTAGGCATTGTTTTGGTAAATAAATAATAAGGCAATCTCACCAAATATAGGTAATCGAGCGTAATATTAAAAAGGCGGATAAATAAATTTGCCAGGGCTTTTAAGCGCAAACTGGCCGCCCATTTTGACCGATAGGGAGTCAACAGCAAATTTATCCCATATTTGGCGATGGGGGGAATAAATTGAATTCCGGTGGCGATTAAATCATCGGCCAGACTGCCGCGTTGCCAAAACGCCATGACCGAAACCTCGAACCGCGAGCGATCCAGCCTGGGCACGATGCGCAAAATATCCGACTCGCAGCCGCCCATATTCATCGAGCCAATAATCACCAAGATTGTGAGCGGTTTTGGCGCAGGATTGTTCATCGCTATTGTCCCTTAAGTGATGGTTACAGCGTCTGATATAAATTTTCAAATGACTTAACCGTACGGTCTAAGGCGAAATTCTCCCGCGCCAGGCTTGCGCCGGCTGCGCCCATATTTCCGCGCAAAATCGGGTCATGCGCTAATTGCCGGATGGCGGCGGCAATGGCGGCGGGATCATGTGGCGGCACCAAAATACCGGCCGCGCCCAACTCAAAAATTTCCGGAATGCCGCCAACCGCGCTGGCAATGACGGGCAAACCGGCGGTCATGGCCTCCAATACCGAATTGGGAAAACTTTCGGTGTGGGACACATGCAGGTGCAATTGGCTGTGCCATAAAAGCGGTCTGACATCCTCCATTGCCCCCAAAAATTGGATTTTTTCCGCCAAATTATGGGCTTCGCACCAGGCCCGATAGCGCGCGAGATTGCCCCCTACATCGCGCCCCGCCACCTTGAGCTGCCAGTTCAGAAACCCATGGTCACCGAGCCGCAGCATCGCCGCCAATAAATCGTCATAGCCTTTATACGGGTGCAAATTGCCCACCGCCGAGAGCGATAAAATCGCCCCCGCCGCCGCCACCGGTTGGGCCGTGGCGGGACGGGCAAAGCGTGTAATCTCAATGCCGTTATAAAGTAAATGAAGCCGTGCTGGGGCAAGCCCTTCACGCACGAGTTCGGCCAACACCGCCCGTGAATTGCCCGAAGCCGCGTCGATAAATTGGTGGCAAAATTTGGTCTCCCACCATTGGGTGATGGGGTGGCCGTGAAAATAAAACCCCAACGACACCCGCCCCATGAGAAATTTCCGGCGGGCGCGGCCTGGTGTCAATAAATGGGCGGGCAGGGCAAGGTGATATGTGGTCGGCAGAAAACAATGAATTATATCGGGTTTTTCGGCGCGTATCACGCGGCGCATCCGCCACAGCCAGGCCGCGACAATGCCCAGCCACATCAGGCTCGCCAAAATGGCCTTGTAGCGGGTGAGCCGGAGAACCCGCCAGCGATAGGGGGCAAACTGGGGGCGTTGATGCGGTTTCTGCGGGGCGATCACGCGGATACCGGCGGCTTCCAGCCGGTCGGCCAAGGCTCCACGATAAAGATAAGTCATCACCGCCAGGTCAAACCGCCCGCGATCAATTTGCGGCAGGATGCGTAACAAATCATGCTCGCACCCGCCCACATCCATCGCCCCAATCATGACCAGGATTTTGCGGCGCGGTGTCGGTTCGGGCGCAGGCAAAATCGGGTGCGTTGCCCTCGAAGCTTTATTTTGTTGCCCCGCATGATTATTCATGATGCCGCCGTCACCCGTATAGCGGCATCGTGCCGCCGCGTTCAGTAGAGGTACCTTGAATCCCGCACAAAATATGCGCCACGCTTCGCAAACGGCGCGTTGGTTTTGGGATTTTGAAGGCTTGTTCGGAGGTTCCCTAAGGAAGGTCTGAATAAGTCGTACTGACCCCCCCTTCCTGCTTAGGAAGGGG
>JASGCR010000323.1 GCA_030054015.1 Candidatus Symbiobacter sp.
GCTATCCCCCCCTTCTAAAGAAGGGGGGGTAAAACTAGACTTATTCGGACCTTCCCTAAGGAAGGTCTGAATAAGTAGCAAAAGTCACCGACCTCCCCTTCCCGTAGGGAGGGGAGGATAGAAAACCTTAGCGAGCCGTAGGCGAGCGTTAGGTTTTCTTGGTGGGGTTGGTGCTTTTTAGATTGTTTAAAGCCCAACCCCACCAAGTCTCGCTAAGCTGCTTCGCAACTAAGCTCGACTATCCTCCCCTCCCTACGGGAAGGGGAGGTCAGACAGTTTTCGACTTACTCAGACTTTCCCTAAACAGAAAGGGGGAGGTCAAAATTATAGACAATTTTGAAGATCGAAACATCCATGCAGATTAAAGAAAAAATTTTTATTGCCGGCAGCGGGGGGATGGTCGGATCGGCCATCACGCGGGCGTTAAAGGCGGCGGGGTACCAAAATCTCCTGACCCCGCGCCGCAACGAATTGGATTTAACCGATGCGGCGGCAACCCGCATTTGGTTCGAGCAAAACCGCCCCGATTATGTTTTCCTGGCGGCGGCTAAGGTGGGCGGCATTGTCGCCAACCGCGATTATCCCGCCGATTTCATCCGCGATAATTTGGCGATTGAATTAAACGTGATTGATGCCGCCTATCGCCACCAGGCCAAAAAACTGTTATTTCTGGGGTCAAGCTGTATCTACCCAAAAATGGCACCGCAACCCATCATCGAAGAATATCTTTTAACCGGCGCGTTGGAATCCACCAACCAAGCCTATGCCATTGCCAAAATTGCGGGTCTTGAGCTGGTGCAATCTTATCGCCGCCAATATGGGTTTAACGCCATTGCGGTGATGCCGACCAATCTTTATGGGCCGGGAGATAATTACCATCCGCAAAACAGCCATGTATTGCCCGCCCTGATCCGCAAATGCCACGAAGCCAAAATGGCCAATGCCGCCTCGGTCGAAATCTGGGGCAGCGGCACCCCCAGGCGCGAGTTTTTGCATGTCGATGATCTGGCGGCGGGCTGTTTGCATGTGATGCGGGATTATGAGGGCGAGATTTTCCTCAATATCGGCACCGGGGTGGATGTGACCATCGCCGAATTAACCGCGATCATTGCCAAAATCGTTGGCTTTACTGGCAAAATCAGCTATGACCATACTAAACCCGACGGTACCCCGCGCAAATTATTGGATGTTACGCGCATCCATCACTTGGGTTGGCGGGCGAAAATCGGCCTGGAGATGGGAATTCATACCACCTATCAGGATTTTCTTGCCTTGACGCATAAAGGCGGTTAAACTGATTTTTTATGTAAAAAGCATGATCAATTATGGGCGTTTTTCTTTATTGGCTGTATCGATTATTGTCGCTGACGGTGGCTCCGCCCATTTTATCGCTGTTATTATCGCGCCGCTTGCGCCGCGGTAAAGAGCATGGGTTGCGCTGGTCGGAACGGCTGGGGGTGGCGGGTTTGCCCAGGCCCCCTGGCTGCTTGGTCTGGATTCACGCCGCGAGTGTGGGGGAGGCAATGGTGGCCTTGACCCTGGTCGATGCCTTGCGCCGCAATCATCCGGATTGGAATCTGTTGCTGACCAGCGGTACGGTGACATCGGCCAAATTAATTGACGACCGCCTGAAAAAATTAACCACGCCGCCCGCCGTAATTTTCGTCCATCAATTTGTTCCCTATGATTTGCCAAAATATGTCAAAGCATTTCTTGATCATTGGCGGCCTGATTTGGCCCTGTGGCTGGAATCCGAATTATGGCCGAATCTGATTTTAGCCACCGCCAAGCGCAAAATACCGATCTTGCTGCTCAATGCCCGCATGTCGGTGGGAAGTCTGCGCAAATGGCGGTGGGCGCGTCCATTAATTAGGTTAATATTGCGTCAATTTGCCAAAATCTTGGCGCAATCCGCGTTGGATCAAGCCCATTTTCGCCAATTAGGGGCCAATGCGTCGCAATTTGGCGCGGTGGGTAACTTAAAATTCAGTGCCGGGACTTTGCCGCTGCCCATTTCCGAGCGCGAATTTAACCAGGTGCAAAACCGCCTGCGGGGGGAGAAAATTTGGCTCGCCGCCAGCACCCACGACCCCGAAGAAATGATTGCCGCCGCGATTCATGTGGCCTTGCTCGACCGCCACCCTGGTCTGATCACCATTATTGTGCCGCGCCATCCCGAACGCGGGGCCAGCATCGAAGCCGCCTTTCATGCCGAATTTTCACAACCCGATGCCGCCCTCGCCCTTTATGCGGGACGCGACAAAACGGGGCGTGATAAAGCGGGGCGTGATAAAGCGGGACGTGACAATCGATCTATCACCGCCATACCATTTATCCGCCGCTCACGCGATAATGATTTAAGCGAATTACAGCCAGGACGGATTTATCTGGCCGATACTCTGGGTGAATTGGGTCTGTGGTATCGCTTGGCGGCGATTGCCTTTATTGGCGGTAGTTTGGTGCCGCATGGCGGGCAAAACCCGTTAGAGGCTGCCAGGCTTGGATCGGCCTTGCTGGTTGGGCCAAGCACCAGCAATTTCACCGCCATTATCGAAGGTTTGTACCATGCCAAAGCGGTGCATATCGTCCAGGATGGCGGCGAATTGCGCCTGCATTTGGATGCGCTTTTCTCCGACCCGGCCCTCCGCGAGCAATTAGCCGTGGCGGGCAGCACCTTTGCCGCCTATGATGCCGATGACCTGCTGTTGAGCAATTGCATCCGTGCCATTGACGCGGTATGGTTAGCCCATCATCCGAAGTCAGGGAAGTCGTAAAGAAGTAAGAGGCTGATCCAAAATTATTCCCCTTAAGGAAAACTATAAAAACCTAATAATTGCAACAAACTAGACCCCCCCTTCCTGCTTAGGAAGGGGGGGATAGAAAAGCTTGGC
>JASGCR010000324.1 GCA_030054015.1 Candidatus Symbiobacter sp.
AATGACGCTCCCTTTTTTGCCGCTCTTTGGCTGCGCGGCGGGTAATGACGCCCTTCACTTAGCGTGGCGGTCTTTCGCACCGTCCCTGTTTGTGCTAGGGATAATGGGGGGCATAGGGGTTGCTCTGGAGAGGAAAAATTATGACCAGGAAAAATTATGATCAGGAATGATGCCGCCAAGGGCTTGTTGCCGACCGGATTGGGGGATGTCTTGCCGCCTATGGCGGCCCATCGTGCCGCCAGTGGGGAAAGCCTGCTGTCCCTGCTCGCGGCGCATGGCTATGAACGGGTCGAGCCGCCATTGCTCGATTTTGCGGAAAATTTGCCAGGGGTGGATTCAGAGTTACGCGCCTTTCACCTGAGTGACCCGACAAGTGGACGCCGCCTGGTGTTGCGGGCGGATATTACGCCGCAAATAGGGCGGATTGCGCAAACCCGTTTGGGCAATGCGCCGCGCCCCTTGCGCCTGTCTTATGGCGGCACCGTCATTCGCGTCAAAGGGTCACAGCTTAGTCCGGATCGGCAATTTACCCAAATCGGAGCCGAACTTATCGGGGTGGAATCGCCCGCCGCCGATATCGAGGTGATTCGCTTGGCGTTTTTGGGGCTGGCGCGTTTGGGGTTGCAGGATGTTACCTGCGATTTTACCCTGCCGCGCCTGGTGCCGGAAATCATGGCCCATTATGCCCAAACGCTGCCGGATGCCGTGCGGGCGGCGTTGTTAGAGGCGTTGCGCCACAAAGATGCCGGCCAGGTCAAAGAGGTGTTAAGCGACCAAACCGATCCGTCCAGCCGTGATCTCGCCTTTATCTTAAGCGAACTTTTTAAGGCGACCGGCCCGATGGAAGCGGGCCTTGCCGCGCTGACCCGCCTGGCCGCGTCTTATGGCGCGGTGTTGTCGCCTTATCTTGGTGCCTTAAACGTTTTGGTGCCGGAATTAGCCCAATTATTGCCGCCTTTTGCCTTGACGCTTGATCCGCTTGAACATAGCGATTTTGATTATCACAGTGCCTTGCAATTTAACCTTTTTTCAGGCCGAGTACAGGGCGAACTGGCCAGTGGCGGGCGCTATTATGTGGGGGCGGGGCAAGGGGTAACCCACCAGGAAAAAACCGGCGAGCCAGCCATTGGGTTCACCTGGTATTTGGAAAAAATCTTTCCGCTTTTGCCGCCGCCCACCGAGCCAAAACGCATCTATCTGCCGCCTCATACGCCCTGGGCGGCCTCGCAAAGCCTGCATGACCGTGGATTTGTCACGGTCAATGGCCTGGCCTTAGCGGCGGCGACGGCGTTTTCCGACTGTGAACCCGAAGCCAGGCGGTTGCGCTGTCAATTTATCTATTGGGATGATAAGGTCGTTGCGGTAAAACCGTCTTAGGGAAACTCCGAACATGTGCGGCAATGGGGAATAATGGTGGCGAAAAATCAAACAGCGGTCGTGGTGGTTGGCGCCCAATGGGGCGATGAAGGCAAAGGCAAAATCGTCGATTGGCTGTGCGAACGTGCCGATATGGTGGTGCGCTTCCAGGGCGGTCACAATGCCGGCCACACTTTGGTGATTAATGGCGCGGTTTATAAACTAAGCCTGTTGCCGTCGGGCGTGGTGCGACCGGGCAAAATCTCGATCATCGGCAATGGGGTGGTGGTTGATCCCTGGGCTTTGTTCAAAGAAATCGACACGCTGCGCCAGCAAGGGGTGGAGATCACGCCTGACAGCCTTAAAATCGCCGAAAATGCGGCGTTGATTCTGCCGGTGCATGGCATTATTGACCGCGCCCGCGAACGGGCCGAGGGCGATCAGAAAATTGGCACCACCGGCCGCGGCATCGGCCCGGCCTATGAAGACAAAGTCGCCAGGCGGGCGGTGCGGGCTGCCGATTTGCTGGATGACGAGGTGTTACACGCCAAAATCTCGCGTATGCTCAGCCACCATAATGCGACGCTGCGTGGCCTCGGCCAACCCGAATTTTCTTTAGATGATGTTTTGAACCCGTTGCTGGAGATTCGGCCACAACTGCTCCCCTATCTGACGCCGACCTGGCATTTGTTGAACCAGGCCATCAAAGAGGAGAAAAAAATTGTCTTTGAAGGGGCGCAGGGCATCATGCTCGATGTTGATCATGGTACCTATCCCTATGTGACCTCGTCGAACACGGTGGCGGGCCAGGCGGCGGCGGGCAGCGGCATTGGCCCCCGCCATCTTAGCTATATTTTGGGGATTGCCAAGGCCTATACCACCCGCGTCGGATCGGGGCCGTTCCCGACCGAACTCACCGACGCGATTGGCGAACAGATCGGCGCGCGGGGCAAGGAATTTGGCACCGTCACCGGGCGGAAAAGACGGTGCGGGTGGTTTGATGCGGTGATGATGCGGCAAGCCTTGGCATTGTCTGGGGTGGATGGCATTGCCCTCACCAAATTGGATGTGTTGGATGGCTTGTCCGAGGTGAAAATCTGTGTGGGCTACGAGCTGGAGGGGCAGAAACTCGATTATTTGCCCGCCTCGGCGCGGCAGCAAGCCCAGCTGCGGCCTATTTACGAAACCTGGCCGGGCTGGCGCACACCCACCGAATCCGTGCGCAAATTGGCGGATTTGCCGCCAGCCGCCTTGCGTTATGTCGAGCGGTTGCAAAGCCTGATTGACTGTAAGATTGCGATTATCTCAACCAGCCCCGAACGCGACGATACCATTTTGTGTCAAGACCCGTTTGATCCGTGATGCCATTGGTTGACATAAACCCTGTAAATGATTATCTCATCCCTTTGAGCGTGGGTTCAGCAAGTCGGGCGGCATTGGATTGTCGCGGTACTAAGGGAAGGTCTGAATAAGTCGATAAACGCTTATGACCCCCCCTTCCTGCTTAGGAAGGGGGGGATAGAA
>JASGCR010000033.1 GCA_030054015.1 Candidatus Symbiobacter sp.
CCCCTTTAACCCCCCGTCTGGGTTCCCAGCCGCACATAAATGTGCGGCGGGAATGAGGGATTTTTTCTACCTTGTCTAGCTATGTATACACTTCCCCTCGCAAAGGCGTGTTTCTTGTTTTTAGGACTGGTTCGGCATTTCCTTTCGGAAGGCCTAATCACCCTGAGTGAGCCGACACAATTACAACCCATTAAGTCCACATAATGCACGTACATCAGGAAAGGAAGTAATATCATGATAATAATTAACCGCCGCTCGGCAATGGCAAAAAAAATGCGCGTGGTTCCGGCATTTTTAACGATTTTCGTCGTTTTTTCACTTTCCGGTTGTGCTTTTATTCAAAAAATCTCTAGTCATTTAGAGGCAAATCAAATATACGCTGGGCCACCTGTTAAATGCTCGATTACAGGTGATAAAGTGATTTTTGGAAATTTGGAGAAGACTGGTCCTCAACTAACGGCGTGCGAACGGACAAATTACAATTCATTCATATTGACGAAGTTTTACATTGAAGCCACTCCCAGTACGGGCGAATCACCTAATTATTATGAAAACTTTAACCGCTTGGTCGGGCGGTTCGTTGACTATATGGGCCGCATCAAAACGCCGCCCGAAATTAAACCCGAACCTTACGCCTCCGCATCCGAAAGCAATATATTGACGGGTACAAATTACGCGAAATGTGGCGGCTCCGAAGTCGAATGCGCGGCGGCGGGATATGGACATGTTTATGGGCTGCATAGCGGAACCGAAATCCTATTTCTTGGCATAAAAACCGAACGGCCAATGAAAGTCGCCAAGGACAGCCAGGGCGAATCCACGCCGCGAACTCAGGGTTTTTTCTATCCTGGGGCCGGCATGATTGGTTGGAAAGGCACCAAGATCACGACCGCCGAGGATTCTGATTATTGCGGGGAGCTTGGCGCAAATGCTACGCCGCCCCGAGGGTGCTTTAATTATCAATATGTTCGCGGCGGCGGGGATGTGTTTGTGCATTGCTACGCCGATAGCTTTGGTTCAAAAGAGTTTCGCAATAGTTGCTGGCGCGGCTTTTATGTGGACAAAGAAGTCACTTGTTCAGGCGATTTGCACAACCCGTTCGATCCCCCTTATTGCCGCAAAGAAGAAGGATTTATTGTCGCCTATAATGAGCCGGTATCCGTTCCGCCAAAAAAATAGCAGGATGGCGGCGGGTGCGATCCGCCGCGATTCGTTTTCTCACCGCTTTTGTCACAAACAATGCCCGTCATTCTCAGGCACTTCAATTTTAGATCAGGCTCTATGGATTTTAGCAAGGAGCCAATTTTGCATCAGACTCTTAGAAACAGAAAAACGCCGTTGAGAAATTCGCAACGGCGTTCTAAAAGTTTATCCTATGATGAACGATACCATCCCGACTCATCCCGCAATTATCCCACCACTTGCCGTAACTTATCTCTGTTGCCGGCATAATGAAATAAGTTTGCCGACCAATTCATCGACATTGGTGAAGATTTTTTGCTCGTATCGTAATAGGTTATAGTTGGATTCGCGTAGATTTACGGCGCGATCTTGGGCTGTCGAGAACCGCTCCAGAAGCAAATTGTAGCGTTCGTTTCTATCATTTAGATTTTCTTGGTTATATTTATCACCAAGCAATGGTTTGAGGTCATTTGGGGATTTATATTTTCGAGGGTGAGTCGCTGATAAAAAAACCTGGTGCGTTTCATCATAAAAATGAAGCAAAAACCAAATCTCGATGCTGGGGAAAGAAATAATCGTACGGATATTTACGCCTTTGATGTCGCACAGTTCTAATTTCGCAATTATTTTACCGAAATCATGCTTTCTGTCACGATCCATGACAATATAAATTTCCTGGAAATTGCGGTTATTATTTAGGTAGACTTTAAGGGCTTTATGCACAATCTGAGTCGCGCTGGTTTTGCCCTCGGAATGTTTAATCGTGACGGCGTTGTTCAGTTTATGCGCATCAATAATATGGTCAAAATAGTTATATTCTGTGTCCTCTCCCTCACACACAATCAGTATTTGCGGCAATATCTTTTTGATGCCCCGACGACGTTGCTGGCGTTCTGTTGATGTTGCGTTCACGATCCCCTCCCTTGGCATCGATTTATTTCATTAACAGCGAGCGTTTAATGGGCGTACCACCAACCCGCCCGGCTAAGTAAATATTCAGATAAGTATCATTGCCTTTGCCCGACGGTTTTTCATATTCGGACAAGGATTCAATGGTCGATTCCTGTTCGTAATTTTTCGACATGATCCATATTTGATCGGGACGAAAAAATACCGGATGCAGTATCAATGCGTTATGAGTGGCGAGTATTATTTGGGCATTTTTGGTGTTAATCTTGGGATCATTGAATAATTCAACGATTCGCTCAAATATTAAGGGGTGAATCGAATTTTCCAATTCGTCAATTACCAATATTTTGCCAGATTTGAGTGCGGTGAGGATTCGCCCGCTCAAGGCATATAGTTTTTGCGTGCCGCCGGATTCTCGGCTTAAAGAAAACAAAACGGCATCATCTGTAATTGAATGATCAAAATAGGGTTCAGATTGGTATGAAGTATTTGGATAAATGCCTCGAATGCCTGTGTCTGCATTTTTTAGCATCCGTGCAATTTCATTACGATTTTCCTCATCCTTGATCATTTCATTGCTTAAATTTGGAATCACAATATCATCGAGTATAAATTCAAATTTTCTTGTAATATGATCACGAATCGACAGTAATTTTTTACCATTAAATTTTGCCGAGACTGTTAAATAGAGCGATCTAATACCACTCACCTCTTCCCATAACTCTTTTGGCCCCTCAAAAGAATCATTATATTCATAAACATACTTACCCTTTTCGCCATCCCACTCCCGACGAAACAACATTACCGCCGAACCGCCCTCAAACTTCTCCTCCTGCAAATATTCATCGTAAATCCGGGTTGCATCGTAACTAAAACCGTAATCATAACGGCAATTGTCAAATAAAAACGAAATAGAAAACTGGGTTTTCCCCGCCCGACTTGTGGCATCCAATAAAAACGGGTCATAATTGTCGCGTAACACATCATCATCACGCAAGGAATCGCGGATAATCCGCACCATTGCCGCCATCGCCGCCAACAGATTCGATTTGCCGCTGCCATTGGCCCCATAAATCACCGCGCTGCGCAAGGCTTTGGCGGCAGAGGCGCAGCCCGTGTCAATCACATTGCCCGGCAATGACGGCTCGTCAACCACCGCATCCATGCGGAGGACGCATTCCTGGTGGAATGAACGATAATTGCTGACCTTAAATTCCAATAACATTTTCTGATCCCACTGCCGAACCACGTCAGATAATTTATTATCTTGTTCACCTATAACCCGATTCTATCATAACCCCACAAATGGCACGAATCAATGATCAGATGTTGGTGCCTTAGACGCCCCTCAATATTTAACAGGAAGAGCGTCATTAAAAGGAAGAGCGTCATTCCCCGCCGTTTGCGGAGCAAACGGTCGGGGAATCCCCCAGGAGTATTATTCCCCAAAACTCCTGGGGGATTACCCGACTCGCCTTATTCGTTCCACGAATAAGGCGGCGGGTAATGACGCTACCTTTTTTTCGCTCCCTTTTTTTACCGCTCTCTTTTTGCCGCTCTCTTTTTGCCGCTCTCTTTTTGCCGCTCTCTTTTTACCGCTCTCATTTTGCCGCTCTCCTTTTGCCGCTCTTTAACACTTGGCTTTGGTCAAAACTCGACCCCGCGTTGCGCCTTAACCCCGCTGCGGAACGGATGCTTGATCAATGTCATTTCCGTGACCAAATCGGCGACTGAAAGAAGTTCGGGTTTGGCGTTGCGGCCGGTGATCACCACATGCTGGTTAGGCGGGCGGGCCTGCAAAACCGCCAAAACATCCGCCAGGGGCAATAAATCATCGCGCAACACGATGTTTAATTCATCCAAAATCACCATCTCGCAAAAAGGATCGGTCAAAAGCCGTTTGGCGGCTTCCCAGCCGCGTTCGGCGGCCTGGCGATCACGCCCACGGTCTTGGGTTTCCCAGGTAAAGCCTTCGCCAAGGATTTCCAAGGAAATACTGCCGAAATTGCCATCATCCGCGTCTAAATCCCCGCCATCCCAATCGGCGTTTAAGTCATCCAAGGCGGTGGCTAAATATTCGAATAATCGCCGCTCGCCATTTGACCAGGCCCCCTTGACGAATTGGACGATGCCGACCCGCATCCCCTGCCCCAAAGCCCGCACCGCCAAGCCAAAAGCCGCGGTTGATTTGCCCTTACCGGCCCCGGTATGGACGATAATGAGGCCGCGTTCGATGGTTTTTTCCGCCAAGATGCGGTCGCGGGCGACTTTGCGCCGGGACATTTTGGCGGCGTGATCGGCGGCGGCGGCGGCGTGATCGGCATCGACATTTTCGGTCATGTCACATCTTTCGCAGGGCTTTTCATTAAAAAATATGTAATGGCATCGTATAACGCCAGAAAACTGGCATCGATAATGTTGGAGGAAACCCCAACGGTTGTCCAATGATGGCCATTGCTGGCGTGGGATTCAATCATGACCCGCGTCACCGCGCCGGTGCCGGCATTGGGGGTCAGAATCCTGACCTTATAATCGACCAGGCTCATGCCAGCCAATTGCGGGAAATGCGGCAATAACGCCTTGCGCAATGCCGAATCGAGGGCATTGACGGGGCCATTGCCCTCCGCCACTTCGAGATGTTTTTTGCCATCGATTTCGATCTGGGTGATGGCCTCGGAGATCATCACCACCCCGCCTTTGCCGTCGAACCTGCGTTCATCAATGACACGGAATTTGGACACGGAAAAATGCTCCGTCACCAGCCGCAAATGCCGCCTAGCCAAAAGTTCAAAACTCGCATCCGCCCCATCATAGGCATAGCCATCAAATTCGCGGCTTTTAATCAAATCGATTAAACTCGATAGATGCGGCGATTTTTCCAAATCCGCCAAACCAATTTGGCGGAAACGGTTGACAATATTCGCGCGTCCCGCCTGGTCAGAAACCAAAATCTGTCGCCGATTGCCCACCAGATCGGGGGAAACATGTTCATACGTGCGAAAGTCTTTTTCCAGGGCCGAGGCATGGAGGCCGCCTTTATGGGCAAAGGCCGACTCGCCAACATAGGCGGCATAACGATTGGGGGCGCGGTTTAATCTTTCATCCAACGCGCGGGAGATATTGGTTAAACCGGTTAAGGCTTCGCGCGTCACCCCGGTTTCATAATTTAGTTTTAACATCAAATTGGGTAAAAGTGACGAAAGATTGGCATTGCCGCAACGCTCGCCCAGGCCATTTAGGGTACCCTGGACTTGCCGTACCCCGGCTTTGACCGCCGCGATGCTGTTGGCGACGGCATTTTCGGTGTCGTTATGGGCGTGGATGCCCAAATTTGTGCCAGGGATATGATGGGTGACGGCGGCGACAATTTCCGCAATTTCATGCGGCAAGGTACCGCCATTGGTGTCGCACAACACCACCCAACGCGCGCCATTGTCAAAGGCGGTGCGGGCAGCGGCCAGGGCATAATCGGGATTGGCCTTAAACCCATCAAAAAAATGCTCGCAATCAAAATGGATTTCGCGCTTTTTGCCGTGCAGGTACGCCACCGATGTGCCTATCATGGCGAGATTTTCCTCGCGCGGGATGCCGAGCGCGACATCGACCTGGAAATCCCAAGTTTTGCCGACAATACAAAGCGACGGAGCCTGGCTGTCCAATGTCGCCGCGAGGCCAGGGTCATTATCGGCGGATCGCCCGGGCCGCCTGGTCATGCCAAAAGCGGTAAATTTCGCGTGGTGAAATTTTTCACCTGCCGCGTTGGGGGTGGCGAAAAACGCATCGTCGGTGGGATTGGCACCGGGCCAGCCGCCCTCGATATAATCCACCCCCAATTGGTCAAGCATAGCGGCAATCGCCTGTTTATCAGCGACCGAGAAATCTACGCCACGGGTTTGCGCTCCATCACGCAGGGTGGTATCAAATATGTAAATGCGTTCATTGACCATGATGTTATGTCATAGCCCGAAAATTATCTTTTGGCAATAAAGAGCAGCAAATTTTGGCAATCAATAACGAGCCGCAAAATGAGAGCGTCGTTACCCGCCCGCGCAAGTCATTACCGCACCACCGGTAAAATCACACGCGAAATTGCGGTTATTTTGAATCTGTCATTGCGCCAGGTCGCCCGGTTGGTTGGGATCGCTCCTTCGATTCGAGGAGCTTAAAATAACTATAAAGCAATAATGAAATAAGGAACTGCAGCCTTGAATTGTCCACTTCTGGCAGGTACTCATCGTCAAATTTCTTTTTATTAATTTTATCGTGTAATTTACATATAGAAGATGATAACAACGAATCCATATGGGAATCAACTAAGACAAGCTTTTTCATTGCGATTGCCAAAGCAAATTCCAAACAACCGCTATTTGAAGGTCGTTCAGGATTTGAAAAAATATCTAATAGCATATTTTTAAAAAATAGGCTCTCATGGTTAGATTGAGAATATTCTAATTCCGAATAATGCGCAGCCCTTAAAAAAGAGGCTTGCAAAATACTGTCATTATATCTCAGAAAATTTTCATGAGAAAGGACAACCGGTTCAAAGTCAGTTGAAGAAAGACTACCTTCTTTGTCACTCGTCTTGTCTCGACAAATTTGTAAGATAGAAGATAACGTAAGAAATATAAATTCATCAGAATATGGAGATTTATTATCATTTTCGGGTGGGGCGAATACAAAACCTTCAGTTAAATTTAAATTGCGGTTATATACATCCTTAAGGAATTTATTCGATTTTATTTCGCCAAAAAATGATTCTAAGCAATCAACATACTCTTTAATTTGATTGATACTTAGGCCTGTTTTATTATATTGCTTCAAATATTTCTCATTTTCAGTTGTGGATTCAAGCTTTAAAATAGGCGAATTTATACAATCCTTCGTAATGAATTTATATATATTGTTGTCAAGGGAAGTTGAATACCACCCGTTATGTGATATAACATCCCCAGTAACAATACGTTGAAAACAACCAAATTGATTTTGATAATTAGGAACCAACATTTGTATAAATGATTTAAATGATTCGTGTGTTTCGTTATTGTCATAAACAAAAACACCAACTAAATAATGACGAATTGGGTATTTCGAAATTGAATCAGATTTTTTCGTTGAATCGATGTACTCCCTTAATGCCCTTGCAATATCGCGGAGTTCCAAACCATTATAAGAAAATCCACAACAAATAACCACTCCTGTGCAATGAATGAATAGGTCTTTATTTTTGTTATATTCATCCTTTAATTCAGAGCGCTTGATAATCCTAACCGAATCTTTTTTAGACTTATTTAATTCATCCATTACCCGTTCACTCATAGAACTGGAAAGTTTTTTATCATTTAATTCATCGTCCACGTTAATTATTAAATTAACGCTGTGCGGTACTTTATATTTAACCTGATCGTCAATCCAATCATTTAATCCATTATCAATCTTGTTATCATTATTTTCTAATTTAAAAAATGAATTATTAAAAGAATTCGGGGTTTCCTCTCCAGAAAAATTCACGTTTATATAATGGTTGTGGATATAACCTAACGACGATTTAACAAAAGCTTCTTGGTCTTTTTTTGACACTGTAACAGATCGAGGCTCTTTGCCCGAAGGCGTAAAAAATTCTCCGAGCATCTTGATTGATCGATAGTTATTCACTTGCTGTGGTTGAGGTGAAAAAAAATTAATTATATGAGAAAAAATACTGTCATCTAGTATTTCCTTAAGGTTAATAAGTGAGTTAGGCAAAGCAGTTTTATTACCCAGGATCGAAAATACATTGTTCTTTTCTAACAAACTCGCTAATTTTTTCGCCAAAGTACCGGTTTCACTGACAGATATTAATGAAATATACGGTAGATTGGGCTTGTTAATTAGATCGACCAAATTGTAACTACTATGACTGTGGATGCGAATATCAATGTCCTCAAAAGCTTCACGCACATAACTATATATGCCATTTGTATCAATAAACACCACCCTAATTGCTTTGAATTTTTCAAGGCCTAAAATTTCTATCAACTTGTGCCTTATGGTTTTCGCAACGAACCAATGCTGTGAATCATTGACTGTAATATCTCTAAAATGAAAGAAATACTGGGTGTGGTTTCCCGAAGGCAATGTAAATCTGTAACCAGATGGGGAGATTTTGATAACATTATTATCTGAAATAAGCTTTTTTATTCCAGAATAAATAATATCTTTAGAGTTCTTTCCTGCATCAATATTGCACTTTGGATCTAGAAATTCACTAAAAATCTCCACAAAATTATTATCTTCCCACTTTAATAATATATAATTCTTAATAAAATATATTTTGCCGTAATCTCCGCGCTTTTGAATATCCTTAATTTCATTTTGAAATGAAGCTTTGTGTTTTTCAACGGATTGACCATGGGTCGAGTCAATTATAATTATCAGAACTTCAGGCAATTTTGAAAAATCGGGTGAGCCAGGCGTTTTTCTTAATGAATTAACCAATTCACTAGAAAAGTGACCAAAATCAAATTCACTGCGATTGCCAGATTCACTGCGATTGTCAAAGCAAGTACATAAGCATTCTATCTCATAGCCATTAATGTCTTTAATGCGCGTACGGAAATTAAAGGTTTTTGCAACCAAGTAATCTAATTTTGGATCAGCTTTGCCCACAGCCTTTTCGGTAAATTTTGTCATCTTACACCCCCATGTCGAGTTGTGGATTTTTACCATCTGACTTCTTTGAAGCATTTAAAGGAATTATAATACTTATAAGGCTTCCCGTCACAAGTGCTAATTTTTTTGCTTTGGTTGACCCTGAATTTACATACAAGCTCTTGAAATTAAAAAGCATATTATCACTTGGCTCATTTTCACTTGCAGAAAAGAAATTATAAAGGCATAACCTACCCGTTCTAATAATAATGATTCCACCCGTTCTATGTAAATTTTCAAGCACAATTCTGTACCCGAATTCGTCTGGTTTTAGTTCTTTTTGAATATTTTTATTGCCGCTTGCGTTTATTCTTTGCATTAGAATATTAAATTCTTCATCTATTTCTATATCTTTTACTGATTTCTGAATGTAATGCGAAACAAAACCGTCTCCGCTATCAATAAATGATAAATTGCAAAAGAAAGTTCCTTTCTCCTTTTTCTCTTGTGAATCAAAAAATAATTCATTTATATTATTCACCAATTCAGGATCAATTTCCTTATCTTTGGTTAGAATCTCCAATTTTGACTTAGTCGTTGGAAAATTTAATAATATTCCCTCTATATGTCTAAAAAAATCTTCTTTATCAAGGAAGCTTTTAGTCGCATGCTTTTGTGTATTGTCAAATAATTCATAAACAAACCTTGCGAATGCCCAATAATCAATCTCTAGTTTATTGTTATTATAAAAACTAGAAAACATAGTCATTAATAAATTTTTTATTTCATTTGCATTTCGAACTTGGTATTCTGCTTTTATAGTAAATAATGCGTGAGGAAACTGAAACTCAAGCCCATTAATTTTTTTTCCATGAATACAAAAAATTGAACTCTCTCCACCTTTTTGAATTTTCCCCATATTTTTTAAGTATTCTTTAGCCTTTTCTATATAATTAATCTCGCCTATGTTAATATTTTCTTCGCCAATAAAAATATTTTTATAAAATTCCGCGATAACAACAGACGTTGTTGTCAATTCAAAATTTTTAAATAAATCAGCTTTGTTGTTTGATTTATGAAAATGTATAGATGGGCCATTATCGCCACTTTGGTATTGCTTGGCATATGTAATCAAAAATTGTAGGCGCATAAAATCAACCAATGCCCCAGCATGTTTAAAGAATTCATCTGATTTAACCGCTAACTTACCTAGCTTGTTTTCCTCTGTCATGGAAAGTGCCTTTTCGATCTCGGAAAGGCTTGATAAATCAAGGTAAGTTCTCTCATTTTTGCCAACCATCGTATATTACTCCTATAGATTTTATAAACTCTAGATAAATTATACCCTTGGATTTTTCGATGTGCAAGTATAAAAAGTACGTTATCCCCTAAATCAAAATGATTTCAAAAACTTGTTGCGTTGTAACCCCCATTTGATTCAAAATAATTGGGGAGATTATTGCGACCTTATCCCAGACAATTTCCGTATCATAAACCCTATGGCAATGAGAATTCTTTAGGAAAACGGGGTATAAGTCTGGACATCTTTACACCAAATGAACTATCTCACAACGCGTCCGAACTTTTCTCACCGCGCTGCATCGTTAAAAGGATAACCTGCCAAAGGACACCCTCACCCCATGCTCCCCTTCTTGGAAAAAATTGCCAAAGCCCTGTTTCACCCGATGCCGCATTTGCCGCATTTTCCTCATGCGCGGGCGATCCGGGTGGGGACGATGCTGACGATTCGCTGGCTGGCGGTGGGGGGGCAATTTCTGACTTTGATGGGGGTGGTGGGAATATTGCATTTCCAGGTGCCGCTTGTGGCCTGTTTGATTACGATTGCCATATCGGCTTTGTTTAACCTTTATATGCGGATACGGTGGCGCGGCAATGACTGGCTGACCGAGGAAGAAGCGGGCTGGCAATTAGGCCTCGATTCGATGCAGCTTACGTTGTTGTTGTTTTTTACCGGTGGGTTATACAACCCATTTTCCTTGCTTTTGGTGGTGCCGGTGACGATGGCGGCGGCGATTTTGTCGTTGCGTCGTACGGTCGCCATGGTTTTCTGTATTTTGGCGATGATTAGTTTCCTCGCCATTTGGCATTTTCCTTTGCCTTGGACGCCGGGCGGGTTGGAATTGCCGAATCTTTATGGTTTTGGCGAATGGGCCGCGATGATTTTCGCCAGTTTGTTTATGGGGTTTTACGCTTGGCGGATTTCGTCGGAATCGCGGCGGATGGAGGCCGCTTTGACCGAAACCCACCTCGCTTTATTGTCGGAACAGCGTATTTCGGCTTTGGGGGCGTTGGCGGCGGCGGCGGCGCATGAATTGGGCAGCCCGCTCAGCACGATTGCGGTGGTGGCGGGGGAATTATTGCGCGATGATAAATTTGATGCCGCCCATCAAGAGGACTTAAAATTACTTCTCAGCCAAACCACCCGTTGCCGCGAGATTTTAGCCAAACTGGCGCATTTGCCGGAATCGGCCCAGGATGGGTTGCCGTCATCCTCCCCCGTCAGTGCGGTGATTCAACAACTGCATGAACAGCACGATAAAAGCGATCCCAAAATTTCTTCTTTGGCATCGCCGCGGCCTAAGATCGAGTTTCACGTCCATCGCCACCCGATTGATCCTTTGCCGGAACCGCATCTGCCGCACCGGCCGGAAATTATCCAGGGCCTGGGCAATTTGATCCAAAACGCGCTGCAATTTGCCAAAAACCGTGTTATCGCCGATATTAGCTGGAGTTTACGCGATTTAACCATCATTATCGAAGATGACGGGCCAGGCTTTCACCCGACCATTTTGTCGCGCTTGGGGGAACCCTATCTCTCATCGCGGGCCGGCCATGATGGTCACATGGGATTGGGGGTGTTTATCGCCACGACTTTGCTGCGCCGGTCGGGGGCCAGTCTTAAATTCGCCAACGCCCCCCACGGCGGCGCCGAAATTATCATTTGCTGGCCGCAACAAGAATTGGGATAATTGACGGAAGGATTCAAACGCCTATGAAACTTGCCGTTGAAATAAATCTCAGCCTATGGTATGTCTTTGACATTTCGCCAGAAATGACGGTACCGACAAGGGAATATGGCTATGACGGGAGAAACTTTATTATTGGTCGATGATGATGCGCCGTTACTAAACCGCCTGGCGCGGGCGATGGAAAAACGCGGTTTTATTGTCTTTTTGGCGAATTCGGTGGTGAGCGGGGTCGCCCTGGCCGAGCAGAAAAAACCCGATTTTGCCGTGGTGGATTTGCGCCTGGCCGATGGGTCGGGTTTGGATATTGTCACCGCTTTGCGCAATTTTCGTCCCGATACCCGCATTGTGATGCTGACCGGTTACGGGGCGATTGCCACGGCGGTGGCGGCGGTCAAAGCGGGCGCGGTCGATTACCTGCCCAAACCGGCGGATGCCGACACGATTGAGGCCGCCTTACGCGCCAATTCCGAGCAAATGCCTGCCCCGCCGGAACTCCCGATGTCGGCTGAGCGGGTGCGGTGGGAACATATCCAACGGGTTTATACCCAGTGCGAGCGCAACGTCTCGGAAACCGCCCGCCGCTTGCGGATGCACCGCCGTACGTTGCAGCGCATCCTGGCCAAACACGCGCCCAAGGAATAGGGTTTTGCCAGGGTATTATTGCCAAAAAAAGAATGCGTCATTACCCGCATCTTAAGGAAGGTCTGAATAAGTCGTACTGACCCCCCCTTCCTGCTTAGGAAGGG
>JASGCR010000034.1:0-5655 GCA_030054015.1 Candidatus Symbiobacter sp.
GCTCCGCTTAGGGCGAAGCCCTTAGCGGAGCTAGGGGGGGTTGGTGATGTTGAAACTCTATTTAGAAACAATGCCCTACACCAACCCCCCCAAGAAAAGCTTTGGCTCGTAAGCACTCGCCAAGCTTTTCTATCCCCCCCTTCTAAAGAAGGGGGGGTAAAGAGATTTTCGACTTAATCAGACTCTCCTAAAAAAGGGGGGGGTCAGAGGTTTTTCGCCTTATTCAGAGGTTTCTTAAATATAGAATTGCCATTATTTTGGAGTAAAATATGAAAATTGCCATGATTGGCACCGGCTATGTTGGTTTGGTGTCGGGTGCGTGTTTTTCGGAATTTGGCGTTGATGTCACCTGTGTTGACAAGAATGGTGCGAAAATCGATCAACTCCAGGCTGGGATTATGCCGATATTCGAGCCGGGCCTTGAAAATTTGGTGGCGCGGAATGTCAAAGCCGGGCGGCTGCGCTTCGTCACCGATTTGGCGGCGGCGGTGGCGGCAGCCGATGTGGTGTTTATTGCCGTCGGCACCCCCTCGCGGCGCGGCGATGGACATGCCGATTTGACCTATGTCTATGATGCGGCGCGTGAAATTGCCCAGGTGTTAAAGCCGCGCGCGGTGGTGGTGACCAAATCGACGGTGCCGGTGGGAACCGGGCGACAGGTTGAAAAGATTATCCGCGACATGCGTCCCGATTTGGAATTTGACCAGGTGTCGAACCCGGAATTTTTGCGTGAAGGCTCGGCCATCGAGGATTTTACCCGCCCCGACCGCGTGGTGATTGGCTGTCGCAGCGAACATGCCAAACAGATTATGGCGGAACTTTATCGCCCGCTTTATTTGTTGGAAACGCCGATGGTGTTTACCTCGGTCGAGACTTCGGAACTCATCAAATATGCCGCCAATGGCTTTTTGGCGACCAAGATCAGTTTCATCAATGAAATGGCGGATTTGTGCGAGGCTTTGGGCTGTGACGTACAAGATGTGGCGCGGGGCATGGGATTGGATGGGCGGATTGGCAAGAAATTCCTTCATGCCGGGCCGGGATTTGGCGGCTCCTGTTTCCCGAAAGATACCAAAGCCTTAGCCCAAACCGCCCGCGATGCCAAGTCTCCCCTCGGCATTATTGATGAGGTGATTGAGTTTAATGACCGGCGCAAAAAAGCGATGGGAACCCGAATCTTAAATGCCTTGGGTGCGCAGGGGACTGGCAAGCAGGTGGCCATTCTAGGCGTGACATTTAAGCCCAATACCGATGACATGCGCGACAGCCCCAGTTTGGATATTATCCCGCGCTTGCAACAAGCGGGGGTGACGGTGCGGGCCTTTGACCCCGAAGGCATGGCCGAGGCGCAAAAATTGCTGCAAAATGTCACATGGTGCCAGGATGAATATGAATGCGCCCGCGGGGCCGATGCGGTGGTGATTCTTACCGAATGGAATCGCTTTCGCTCGCTTGATCTGCCAAGATTAAAATCGTTATTGTCGCGCCCGTTAATGGTTGATCTGCGTAATGTTTATGCGCCGGCCCACATGCAGCAAGCCGGTTTTAGCTATTACTCGATTGGTCGCGCCCCGGTCATCGGGCCAACCAGCCCCTAATTTAACGTGGCGACATGGTTCAGAGTTTACGAGATTTACGAGATTTACGAGTCAAACCAGCATGAATGAAAATATTGATAACCACAAATTTGATCCCACGATTTTGCGCGAATATGACATTCGCGGCACGGTCGGTAAAAATTTGCGCAGCTCGGATGCTTATGCGGTGGGTCGCGCCTTTGGCACGATCTTGCGGCGGGGGGGCGGGCGTAAAATCGCGGTCGGCTATGATGGTCGCGTGTCCTCGCCCGAATTAGAGCGGGCTTTGGTGGCCGGCCTAACGGCAGTGGGGGTTGAGGTCAAGCGCATCGGCATCGGTCCCACCCCCATGTTGTATTATGCGGTGTTTGACTTGGAACTGGATGGCGGCATCCAGGTCACCGGTTCCCACAATCCCCCGGATCAAAATGGGTTTAAGATGATGTTGGGTCGCTCGCCTTTTTATGGCGAGAATATCCAGCGTCTGGCCCGCATTTCCGCCAGTGGCGACTGGCCGGCCAACCAGGAAAAAAACATCGCCCCCGAAATCATCAATGTTTTGTCCAATTACATCGCCCGTTTGGTCAAAGATTTTCGCGGCAGCAAGCCGTTAAAACTGGTGTGGGATGCCGGCAATGGCGCGGCGGGCGAGGCGATGCAGCGTTTGACCGAACGCTTGCCGGGCGAGCATATTTTGCTGTTTGCCGATATTGACGGTACCTTTCCCAACCACCACCCCGATCCCACGGTCGAGGAAAATTTGGTCGATCTTAAACAAGCCGTGGCGGCGCATCAGGCTGATTTTGGCATTGGCTTTGACGGCGATGGCGACCGCATCGGCATTATCGATGGCAAAGGGCGGGTGCTGTGGGGCGATCAGATTTTATCCTTATTGGCGCGGCAGGTGCTGCTTGACCAGCCCGGCGCTCCCATCATCGCCGATTGCAAAGCCAGCCAAGGCTTGTTCGACGAAATTACCCGCCTGGGCGGCCAGCCCGTCATGTGGAAAACCGGCCATTCTTTGATCAAGGTCAAATTAAAGGAATTAAATGCACCCCTGGCGGGCGAAATGTCGGGGCATATTTTTATTGCCGATCGTTATTATGGCTTTGACGATGCCCTCTATGTCGCGGTGCGGATGATCGAATTGGTGGCGCAGTCCGGCCTGTCCTTGGCGGATTTGCGCGACCAATTGCCAGTCTGGCACAACACCCCCGAAATCCGCATTGAGTGCGACGAAGCGCGGAAATTCGCGGTCATTGACGAGGTCAAAGCGCGGTTGGCGGCCTCTGGCTTGGGTGAGACGGTGATTGATATTGATGGCGTGCGGGTGCTGAATGCGGAGGGTTGGTGGCTTTTGCGGGCTTCCAACACCCAAGCCGTGCTGGTCGCCCGCGCCGAGGCCAAATCGCCGGATGGGTTAAAGCGGTTGGTTGTAAGATTGGCGGCGGAACTTTCTCAGTCGGGGATTTCTTTCAGTTATACCCCGTAACCTTGAAATTTCGCCCTTACGCCCCCCTTCCTTTAGGGAAAGTCCGAATAAGTAGCAAAAGTCACTGACCCCCCCTTCCTAAGCAGGAAGGGGGGGGCAGTACGACTTATTCAGACCTTTCTTAGGAAGGGGGGCATAAAGCGGAATTCATTTGGCAACAGAGGATACAAGAGTTAGTACGAACCTCATGCCCCGCCGACTCTTAGACCGATGACTAGGACATAACATGCCGCCCGCAAAAAAAACCAATTTTTATCCCCAGGTCTTTTATCCCCAGGCCTTTTATTCCCAGTCCGCCGCCATTATCCTGGCGACGACGATCCTGGTCTGGGCGATGGTGTTGGTGGCGCAATATGTTTTTCATCTGCCGCCCTGTCCGATTTGTTGGTATCAACGCTGGGTGTGGCTGGGGGTAGGCATTTTTGCCCTCAGCACCCTTTTTATCCCGATCCCAATGGGCAAAAAAATTGCGCTTGCCCTCGCGGTGCTGGGGCTGGTCGCGGGCGGGGCGGTGGCGGCCTGGCATGTCGGGATAGAATATCGCTGGTGGGCGGGGCCAGCCGATTGCACCGGCGATCTCGCCACCGCCGATCCGGCGCAATTGTTAGAATCGCTGGCATCCGCCGTGACCATACGCTGTGACCAGGCGGCATGGACGTTCCAGGGGATTTCGCTGGCGGGGTTTAATGTCATGACCAGTTGGGTTCTGGCGGTTTTTGTGACGCTATGGTGGCGACGGGAGAAGAAATCATGACCGACAATTATCACCCCTCCCTCCCCGGCGATTTAAGCGGCAAAAAATTATTGGATCGAGTGATCCGCGTCGATCATGCGGGCGAATATGGGGCCAAGCGCATTTATGCCGGCCAATTGGCGGTGCTGGCCGCGCAAAAACGCCGCGGCCACAAAATTAATGAAGAAAATTACCGTAACATCGCGCACATGGCGGCCCAAGAAGAACAGCATTTAAAAAAATTCTCCGAACTTATCGGGCAAAGACGCGCCCGCCCCACAGTTTTGCTGCCGATTTGGCATGTGGCGGGGTTTGCCCTGGGCGCGGCGACGGCAATGCTGGGCGAGCGGGCGGCCATGGCCTGTACCATTGCGGTCGAAGAGGTGATTGACGCGCATTACGCCCGCCAAGAAGCGATATTGCCGCCGTCCGAGGCCGAACTCAAGGCCAATATCGCGCAATTTCGTGCCGAGGAACTCGAACATCGTGACACCGCCATCGCGGCGGGCGGGCGCGAGACGCCTTTTTACCAAGCCCTGGCCCAGGCGGTTAAACTCACCTCGCGGGCGGCGATATTTCTGTCCGAACGGGTGTGATGGGCCGAAACTCGGTGACCGCATTTAGAACCCGATCAAAAAATTGCGATCATGTTGCAAGGACGGGATGCGGCGGCGGGCAAGGGCGACCTCGGCCAAATCAATTGCGGCGGTGACCACACCCACCGCCTCGCCGCCATCGGCCAGCACTTCGCCCCAGGGAGTCACCACCAAACTATGGCCAAAAGTCTGCCGCCCCTCGGCATGGGTGCCGGTTTGCGCCGCCGCCAAGATGAAGCAACCGGTTTCAATCGCCCGCGCCCGCAATAACACATGCCAATGGGCGCGGCCAGTGGTGGCGGTAAAAGCGGCTGGCACAAAAAGGATTTCAGCCCCCGCCCGCGCCAAAGCGCGGTATAACATCGCAAAACGCACATCATAGCAAATGGTCAGACCCAATTTGGCGTGGAAATTCCCCAGGGATGTACCCAGGGCGGCATCGACTCCCATCGCCTCGTCGCCTGGGGCATAAAGATTGGATTCCCGATAGGACTCGCCATTGGCCAAATCCACGTCAAATAGATGGATTTTGCTGTATTTGGCCAGAATCTTACCATCGGGGGCAAAAAGATACGAGCGATTGGCCAATTTATCGCCTGCGACTCGTACCGCCAAACTGCCCGCCAGCAAAATTGAGTGAGTCTGCCGCGCCAGCTCGGCAAAAAAATTTATCCCAACATGTTCGGCTTCGGGTTGCGCCTGGGCCAGGGCGCGTTTGGCATCCGGCTCCATCATCAACACATTTTCCGGGGTCAGAATCAATTTGGGCTGCATTGGATACAGCGCATCCAATTTGGCACTGGCCTGGGTCACCAACTCGCGCAGAGGGTGCAGATTCTCCGTCACCTCGCGGCGGGAAGAACATTGCACCAGGGCCACCGCAATTTTGCGCGCCGCGTGATCGGAAACGATGTTAACCATAAATTTTCCCCCGTACGAACCCGTTATTATAACCAACCATCGCGTCAAATCAAAGGGTTGAATTTTTTTATCCCTGCTTACCACCCCTCAATTGCGCAAATTATTGAGGCATTCCCTCGCCGCGCTGACTAAAGAGCGTCATTACCCGCAGATTTTTGCCGCGCAGCGGCATAAATCTGTCGGGTAATCCCCCAGGAGTATTGTTCCTTAAAACTCCTGGGGGATTACCCAACTCGCAATATCCGTTGCACGGATATTGCGGTGGGTAATGACGCTCCCTTTTTGACAACATTAATCCTGCGGGTAATGACGCTCCCTTTTTGACAACATTAATCC
>JASGCR010000034.1:5755-12397 GCA_030054015.1 Candidatus Symbiobacter sp.
TGCGGGTAATGACGCTCCCTTTTTGGCAACATTAATCCTGCGGGTAATGACGCTCCCTTTTTGGCAACATTAATCCTGCGGGTAATGACGCTCTTTCTTTAAACGGGTTTAATGTGAACGGTTAATCGCCATATGCGCCAATTGTTGCAAACGCCCGCCGCGTTCGGCAAAAATATCGAGATGGTGGCAGGCTTGCTCCGCCAATAAAGCCGCCTGTTCCCGCGCCCGCTCCGCCCCCATAAGGGTCACAAAATTGGCTTTGCCGGCGGCCTGGTCTTGGCGCAAAGTTTTGCCGACCAGGCTTTCATCGCCCTCGTGGTCGAGCAAATCATCTTTGATTTGAAAGGCCAGGCCTAAATCATGGGCGTAATTTTGCAGGGCGCGTTTGGCGGGAGGGGGGGCTTTGCCTAAAATTGCGCCAGAGGTCGCGGCAAATCCGATCAAAGCCCCGGTTTTCAACCTTTGCACCTGGGTGACCACGCCGATCTCGGCGGCAATTTTTTGCCGCTCAGCCAATAAATCGGCCATTTGTCCCCCGCACATACCGAGCGCACCCGCCGCCGCGGCCAGATGTTTGACCAGATCAATCCGTACCCGCGCATCGGCGTGGGTTGCTTTCTCGGCCAAAACCTCGAACGCCGCCGTGAGCAGGGCATCGCCGGCCAAAATGGCGGTGGCTTCGTCAAATTGGCAATGAAGCGACGGCTGGCCGCGCCGCCAGGGGCTGTTATCCATCGCCGGCAAATCATCATGAACCAGCGAATAAGCATGGATCATTTCGAGGGCTGCCGCCACCCGCAGCGCACAAGACGGCGCGACGTTAAATAATCGCGCCGATTCCATGACCAAAAAAGCCCGCACCCGCTTGCCGCCCTGCAAGGTGGCATAGCGCATGGCATCGAGCAAAACCCCTTCGACCGAGGGCAAGGGCGGCAATAAGCGGTCGAGTTCGTGCGTAACATCCCGCACCACCTCGGTTATGGCGCGTTCAAAATCAAGCGAGGTGACGTGTCCTGGCGGCATATTTTTTACCAATATTTCCAAAGCGTTATAACGTGGTAGACATGGGTTTCAGGGTAATTTGCCCCTCGGCCCCAATCTCGATGCGATCAATCCGGGCCTGGGCCGCGGCCAGTTTAACGGCACAATATTGACGCAAAGCCATTCCCCGTTCATAATAAGCCAGAGCGTCGTCTAATTTATCCTGTCCGGCCTCTAATCTTTTAACAACCTCGTCGAGTTGACGTAGGGCATCCTCAAAACTGATATCTTCGAATTTAGTTTCTGCGCTGGGTTCCGTCATGATGATCGTCCGATAAAATATTGATGCTGGCAAAGCCGGTCTCGGATGTCCCCCCCTGATTGTGCCGAGATTGCCCTTGACAGATTTGATCATAACACTGCTTATGGTTTTTACGCGATATTAAGTTTTTAAGGCGACTTTACGCTTGTCAATGTTAAGGTCACAGATGAACTGATTAAATGATATTTAATTTATTTCAGATGGAGTTGGCGCATCCGCAAGAGTGCTTGACCAATGTGAATGCCAAAGATATATATTTCGTGATAACAAGGGTAAGTTTTGGGTTTATCGTTAAGTAAAACTTGGATAACTCTGATTAGTGTATTACCATTGTGCAAGTTTTGTGATACATCTTAGGCATGGATTGCCGAAACAGATGTGATCTTTGGGGTTGAAGTGGGTCTCTGGGTTTCTTTCATTTAATGGTTCATATACGGGATTATTCGCGTGAATTCACTGATCCAACTTATCCGCAATTTGGGCCCGTCAAGGCTTGCTGTGGTGGCTGCGGTTGCGGTCGCCATACTTGGGCTGGGGCTTTATGCCATTGTCCGGTTTAACGGCAATGATTGGGGTTTGCTCTATAGCAATCTTGATCTGCAAGATTCGGGCAAAATCGATCAAAGGCTGACCCAATTAAATATCCCGCACACCATCAGCAATGACGGTACCCAAATCTTTGTCGAAAAAGCGGATATTTCCAAGGCGCGGGTGAGTCTCGCCACCGATGGCTTGCCGTCGGGCGGGTCGGTGGGCTATGAGATATTTGACAAGGCCCAGGGGTTGGCGACTTCAAGCTTCGTGCAAAATATTAACCAATTGCGGGCGTTAGAGGGGGAACTGTCGCGCACCATCTCCGGCATTGAAGGGGTGAGCGGGGCGCGGGTGCATTTGGTCTTGCCCGAGCGGGAACTTTTCACCCGCGAAAAACAACAGCCAAGTGCCTCGATTCTGGTGCGCATGAGCGGCGCGCGCCGCCTGACCCAGGAACAAGTGGCAGCCATTGCGCATATTGTGGCGACGGCGGTACCTGCCCTTAAACCCGAACGCGTCTCGATTGCCGATGAACGCGGAACCTTATTAGCCAAGGGGCAGGGCGATGGCGTGGGCGGCCTGGCCGGGCGGGAAGAGGCCGAAAATCAACGCATTGCGTACCAGGAACGCTTGGCGCGGTCGGTCGAACAATTGTTAGAACGCTCTTTGGGGCCGGGCAAGGTGCGGGCCGAGGTGAATGCCACGGTCGATTATAATCGCGTCACCGAAAGCCAAGAACTCTATAATCCCGATCAACAGGTCGTGCGCTCGACCCAAACCGTGACCGATAATTCGGAACAAAACGATTCCAATGGCGATGAAACCGTCACCATTGCCAATAATTTGCCGCAAAACCAAGGCCAGGCCGCGACCACGGGCGGCGGCGGTTCGTCAAGCCGGTCGGCTCATAATGAAGAAACCACCAATTATGAAATTAGCAAAGTGGTGCGCAGTCAAGTACGCGAACCTGGCGCGATTTCGAAATTGGCGATTGCGGTGTTGGTCGATGGCAGCTATACGACCAATCAAGATGGCACCAAAACTTATGTTCCGCGCAGCAAAGAGGAATTAGACCAAATTAATGGTTTGGTGAAATCGGCGATAGGCTATGATGCGGCGCGTGGCGATTTGGTCGATGTTGTCAATCTCCCCTTTACGAACGAACAAGATGCGTTACTGGCCAAAGATCAGCTGTTTGGGATTGAACGCCAGGACCTGCTCAAAGTGGCGGAGGCCATCGTGCTGGGCATTGTCGCCATTTTGGTGCTGTTCCTGGTCGTGCGCCCGCTTTTGGGACAGCTTTTCGAGTCCGCGCCCCAGGCCGCCAATGCCGCCGGTGCCAATGCGGCCTTATTGGGCGGGCCTGGATTGGGGGGAGCGGGCGGTGGTCTTCCGGCCTTTGCCGGCGTGAATGGCGAAATCGAGGAAATGCGCCAATTAATGGCTCCTTCGGGCGGGAGGATGGCGCAATTGACGGGGCCATCTGGTGCGTTGGTTGGGGTTGGCGGTGATGCCGCATCGGTTGATCTGGTGGATGATATGATCGACCTCACCCGCATCGATGGCCGGGTCAAGGCTTCAAGCCTGAGGCGGATTGGAGATTTGGTCGAACGCAATCCCGACGAAGTGGTACAGGTTTTGCGCACCTGGCTCTTTCAAGATGGTGCCACGGTGGGGTAATGACGGGTTGAAATATTAAGCATCGTCATATTATATATTGGTTTAAATTGACGTGATGGCAAGAAATCTTGTTGGGGTAACATGAATGCGCGTTCGTGATGATTATCGCTCGCTCACCGGCCCGGAAAAAGCCGCCATATTGATGCTGGCTTTGGGTGAGGATCATGCGGCGATTTTGTTTGATTTAATGGATGATGACGAGATCAAAGAAATCTCGTCAACCATGGCCAATTTGGGCAATGTCAGTTCGAACATTGTCGAACGGCTGTTTGTCGAATTTGCCGAAATGCTGAGCCAATCGGGTTCCTTGGTGGGTACTTTTGACAGCACCGAACGCTTGCTGTCCAAAGTATTGGCCAAAGACCGCGTTGACGTCATCATGGAAGAAATTCGCGGCCCGGCCGGTCGCACCATGTGGGACAAATTGGGCAATGTCAGCGAACAAGTTTTGGCCAATTACTTAAAAAATGAATATCCGCAAACCGTGGCCGTGGTGTTGTCAAAAATTCGCGGCGAGCATTCGGCGCGGGTCTTGGCCTTATTGCCCGAAACTTTTGCGATGGAAGTCATCATGCGCATGTTGCGGATGGAGGCAATCCAAAAAGAAGTATTAAACGATGTTGAAAAAACCCTGCGTACCGAATTTATGACCAATCTTGCCCGCACCAACCGTCGTGATCCGCATGAGATGATGGCCGATATTTTCAATAATCTCGACCGCACGACCGAAACCCGCTTTATGACCTCGCTCGAAGAACGCAACAAAGATTCAGCCGAACGCATCAAGGGCTTGATGTTTACGTTTGAAGATTTGACCCGTCTGGATTCGACCGGCATCCAAACCTTGCTGCGCTCGACCGAGAAAGAGAAATTATCGGTCGCCCTCAAAGGCGCGTCCGAGCAATTGCGCGATATTTTCCTGGGCAATATGTCGGAACGGGCGGCCAAACTCTTGCGCGAAGACATGGCGTCGATGGGGCCGGTGCGTCTGCGCGATGTCGATGAAGCCCAGCTTTATATGGTGCAATTGGCCAAAGATTTGGCATCACGGGGTGAATTGGTGATTGCCGACAAAGGTGGCGACGAGTTGATATATTAATCTTTGCGCGCGCGGCCAAGCCCGCGATGGCCAGAAGGTAGATAATGTTTGATGTTGCCCATGACCGATCCTGCCATGACTAATCCGGATCAAACCGATCCTGATGAACGGGAGGAAAATGACGAGGCGAATGACCAGGTGCAAGACCCCGCTTTTGGCGCGGGGCCTGAATTTTCGCCTAAATTGGGTCATACCCCCCATCGCCTGGACCATGCCGCCCTGGCGGATGCGCTGGTCGATTTACCGCCTGTACCGCCTGATTTTGACGGGAGCGAAGCGGTCGAAGAAACCTCGGACGATGATTATCGCCCCGCCTTGCCAGAGGGGCATCGCCAGGGCCATGATGCGGTGGCCGCGATGGCCTCTCCGCCTGGGCAAACCGCGCCTGGTCAAATCGTACCTGGCCAAACCGCGCCCGGTCAAATCGCGCCTGGGCAAATCGCACCTGAGAAAACCGCCCATTTTGATGCCGCAAGCGCAAGCGACCCCGACTGGGAAGAGCGCGAATTAACCGATGAGGCGTTAAATCGAGCCGAGGCTTATAACCCGACCCTCGACATTGCCGCCCATTCTGGTATAATCAATCCCCCGCCCTTAGCCGATCTGGGGCCGGAAACCTTGCATCAGGAAACCCTGTACCAGGAGACCCTGTACCAGGAGACCTTAGACCAGGAAGCCGAGAGCGGCACGGCAAGTGACCCCCTCGCTTTGGCGGCAAAATTAGCCGCCCGCAAAGATGTCACAACCCAAGCGGAAAAAGACCAACTTATCTCAGAATTTATAGCAGCCAAAGTCATGGAATTATCAGATGCTGACGACCAACTTATGGATAAATTGGACTTTGACGATATTGCGGCGTCAAAGGCCCGCTTGGCGGCGCATCGCCGGTCGGGATTTATCAATGCGCGAAAATTTATGTTCGAGACCAGTTTTGACCCGGTGCTGATCCCCGCTGCCGCCAACCACGAAGATGCCGGCCTGATCGACATCAAGCTTGAAGGCGAAGACTTGCCGCCGGAACCGCCGCCGCCCCCGCCGCCGCCGCCGCCGCCCAGTTTCAGCGAGGAAGAATTGATGACCGCCCGCAGCGTGGCCTGGAGCGAGGGCGAGGCATCGGGACGCGCGGCGGCCCGCCAGGAAATCAACCAGACTCTGAACCAAAATGTCGAAAGATTGGCCGAAAACATCACCGATTTGTTGAAAGAACGGGAACAGCAAATCAGTCACTTTGGCAGCGAAGCGGGAAAAATTGCCGAGGCCATGGTCAGCAAACTTTTCCCCGAATTGGCCCGGCGCGGTGGCGCGGCTGAGATCGAGGCTTTGCTGCGCTCCAGCATCGAATTGGTGCGCGAGCGGCCAAAATTGACCGTGACATTGGCGCCGCAGATCCAAAATATGCTGGAGGCAAAATTGCAGGGGCTGGCCGAATCGCTTGGTTTTTCCGGGCAAATTGTTTTTGTGTCCGATCCCAATTTGGGCGAAGCCGACGTGCGGATTGAATGGGGCGATGGCGGCGTCGAACGCCTAACCCAACGCACCTGGCAAAGCATTACCGACTTAATGGAAAAGATTAAACTGGCGACTGGATAACCGATATTATACCCTTTTTCCTAAAGGAACCTCCGAATAAGTCACTTTTTTGCCAAAAGAACGGCGCATTTGCGAGCGGCGAAGCCGCGAAGCAATCCAGAAAAATCTAGCATTTTCAGGATGTTACTGGATTGCTTCGCGGGTCGCCGCGTAATGAAAGCGGCGACAAAATAAAGTTGCCGCCGCTTTCACTTACGCGGCGACAAAATAAAGTTGCCGCCGCTTTCACTTACGCGGCGGCTCCGCCGCTCGCAAATGCCGTTTTTTTGTTTTTGAGACTTAATCAGACCTTCCTTAGGGAAGGTCTGATTAAGTTGAGAAAATCTCTGACCCCCCCTTCCTGCTTAGGAAGGGGGGGATAGAAAAGCTTGAATTTTTTGCTAAAAAAATTCTTAGCTTTTCTTGGGGGGGTTGGTGAATGGCATTGATTCTAATT
>JASGCR010000035.1 GCA_030054015.1 Candidatus Symbiobacter sp.
GCCTACGCTCGCCAAGCTTTTCTATCCCCCCCTTCCTAAGCAGGAAGGGGGGGTCAGAGATTGTTTTTTGACTTATTCAGGCTTTCCTTAGAGCCTGTGCGATAATTATTAAAAGTTGAGTTAGCGCGTCTTCACCCGCCGCTTGCGTTAGCAAGCGAGTCGGGTGATCCAGCTTTGACGCGCGTCTGCGCGTCAAAAATCGTATTTTTTGCTCGAAATAGACATTTCGAGCAAGCTGGATACCCCGACTCGCCGCATAAATGCGGCGGCGGGGTAAGACGCAACTTAAAGTTCATGATATGATACTTAATTTTGAATCAGGCTCTAACTCCCCCCAAAAAACTCCCACCCCCCAAACCTTTCCGAAATATTTGTTTTGACATCATGTGGTGCCGCATTTACAGTTTATTCACGGAAAAAATTCGGGTGGATGACCCGATGAGGATGCGTTCAATTTCAACCCTAGATTCAACCAAAGGAGCGGAACAATGACAGCAGCAAGTAAGGCAATGGCCACACCCAAACGACCGCATAAAATGACGAAAGAAGAAAGGAAGATCATTTTTGCCACCTCGCTTGGGACGGTGTTCGAATGGTATGATTTTTATATTTTTGGCTCCCTGGCCGCCGTCATGGCCAAACATTTTTACGCCCCATCCATAAGCCCCACCATGGGGCTCGTGTTTGCTTTGCTCACATTTGCGGCGGGTTTTGCCGCGCGGCCATTCGGGGCCTTTGTGTTTGGGCGGCTGGGCGATTTGGTCGGGCGTAAATATACGTTTTTGGTGACCATCAGTCTTATGGGCGGCGCGACGTTTTTATTCGGTTTGTTACCTGGCTATGAATCGGTCGGTATTTTGGCACCGATATTGTTGCTGGCCTTGCGCTTGATCCAGGGCTTGGCGATTGGTGGCGAATATGGCGGGGCGGCGATTTACGTCGCCGAGCATTCGCCGCATGATAGACGCGGTTTTTACACGTCATGGATTCAAACCACGGCGGCGTTGGGGGCGTTTTTGTCCTTTGGCATCATCCTGGCGGTGCGGTTATTGATGCGTGACGACACATTAGAAGGCGCGGCGCGGGATGCCGAGTTTGAATCTTGGGGTTGGCGTCTGCCCTATTTATTCTCGGCGGTCTTGCTGATCGTGTCGATCTGGATTCGCTTGAAATTGAGCGAAAGCCCGCTTTTCACCAAAATGAAGGCTGAGGGTACCCACTCCAAAACGCCGCTCAAAGACAGTTTCACCAAATGGAAGAATCTGCGTTACGTCTTGGTGGCTTTGTTTGGCATTAATATGGGGCAAGCGGTAATCTTTTACACCTGCCAGTTTTACAGCTTGACCTTTATTACCGCCTTGCTGAAAATGGACCCGATTGCGGCCAATTGGATGTTGATTATTGCGACCGCCCTTACCACGCCGTTTTTCGTGTTTTTTGGGGCTTTGTCGGATCGCATTGGCCGCAAATGGATCATTATGACCGGCATGGCCTGCGCGGTGTTGTTCTATTTCCCAATTTTCAAGGGCATCACCCATTTCGGCAATCCCGCCCTTGAACAGGCAGTGGCGACAACGCCCGTGGTCATTCAAACCGACCCAGCCGATTGTAATTCGCAATTTGACCCCATTGGCAAACGGGTCTTTACCTCGCCCTGTGACATTGCCGCCCGAACCTTGGCCAATAAGGGGATTCCCTATAATTACCAAGATGCTCCGGCTGGGACGGTGGCCAGCATAAATGTCGGTACGGTGGCGATCCCGTCTTATAATGCCGCCCTCCCCGCCGATGCCGACCAAGCCGCCAAGGATGCCCTGGCCGCCAGCAAAAAGGAGTTTGACGAAAAACTGGCGACCGCCCTCAAAGAAGCCAATTACCCGGCCAGTGCCAATCCGGTTGAGGCCAATTACGTCATGGTGACGATATTGATCATGATCACCATGTTGTTTAGCACGATGACCTATGGGCCATTGGCGGCAACTTTGGTGGAATTGTTCCCGACGCGGATTCGCTATAGTTCCATGTCGGTGCCGTACCATTTTGGCAATGGCTGGTTTGGTGGGTTCTTGCCCGCGACCTCCTTGGCCATCGTGGTGGCGACGGGCAATATCTATGCCGGTCTGTGGTATCCGATTATCATTGCCGGGGTCTGTTTCGTGGTGGGGTCGATCTTCCTTCACGAAACCAAAAACGTGGACATCACCACCCACGAACATAAATAACCGAGCGGTGGCGTGCCTCCAAGGAGCGTGATGCCCGCCACCACCAAACAGCGTCATTACCCACCGCGCTGTCCGTTATTAACGGACAGCGCGAGTTGGGTAATCCCCCAGGAGTATTGTTCCCCAAAACGCCTGGGGGATATTCCTTCTCGGACTGCAAGCGGATTCCCGCTTGCCCTCCGGCGGGGAATGACAACTCCTATAGGAAAGTCCGAATAAGTCACTTTTTTGCCAAAAGAACGGCGCATTTGCGAGCGGCAATTTTACCGGAGCAGTTGCGCCGTAGGCGCAGAGCGACGGTGTAAAATTCGCCGCGAAGCAATCCAGAAAAATCTAGCAATTTCAGGATGCTACTGGATTGCTTCGCGGTTGCGATGCAACCGCTCGCAAATGCCATTTTTTTTGCTTTTTGGACTTATTCGGAGGTTCCTATTGGCGCTCTTTGGCTGCGGCGGCGGGGAATGACGCTCTTCTTGCTAAGCTCAGTACTAAAAAAAGCGTGATGCCGCGACCAACTTGACAAGTGGTTATGAATTAGGTAAATGCTGCTCTCAAGGACTGAGTTGGTTTGCCCAGACAACAGGGGCGAGCGGAAAAAATTTATTTTAATCGGAAGCCAAGACCATGCAGGTTATAGAAACCCAAAATGAAGGTTTAAAACGCCAGTACAAAGTAACATTGGCAGCCGGTGACATTAGTAACAGGCTGGATTCGCGCCTGACCGAATTATCGCGCAGCCTGCGTTTGCCTGGGTTTCGTCCGGGCAAAGTACCGACCAGTTTAATGCGCCAACGTTACGGCAATGCGGTCTATAAAGAAGTCCTGGAAGACATGGCACGCGACAGTTCGGATGAATTGTTGCGTGAACGCCATTTGCGCCCCTCGCGCCAACCGCAAGTATCCGCCAGCACGATCGAGAAAAATGGCGATTTCGTTTATGAACTGGCCGTCGAAATCTTGCCTGAAATCAAGGTGATGGATTTAAGCACCCTCGATTTGACCCGCGAAATTGCCGAAATTTCCGAGTCCGACATCGACCATGCCTTCGAAGAATTTAGCACCCGTTTTCCCAAATACGACCCGGCGGAATCGGATCATGTCGCCGCCATGGGCGACCGTGTCATCATTGATTTTACTGGCAAATTGAACGGCACCGCCTTTGAGGGCGGCACCGCGACGGATTTCTCGCTGGATTTGGGTTCGGGGCAGTTCGTGCCAGGTTTTGAAGAAGGTTTGGTCGGCAGCAAAATCGGCGACCAAAGAACCCTTGAAATCAAATTTCCCGATGACTATAAGGCGGCGCATTTGGCTGGACAAACCACCGAATTCGATGTCACGGTGAAACAGATCAACGTCAAAGCCAAAGAAAGCCCCGCCGAAATGGTGGCACGAGTGGGCTTTGAAACGGTTGATTCATTGCGCGACTTCTTCAAAGATCAATTGACCAAAGAATTCGAACAGCAATCGCGCACCAAATTAAAGATAAAATTGCTCGATCAATTGAATGTCCAGCATGATTTTCCTTTGCCCATGAGCATGGTTGAGGATGAATTCAAAACCATTTGGGCGCAATTATTTGAGAATGAGGGCAATGTCCCGCCTCCGCCTTTGCCGCCCAAACAAGATGATACCTCGGATGATGCCGCCAAAGCCGAAGATCATCCGATGATGAGTTTGGCACAGCAGCGCGAATACCGCCAAATTGCCGAACGGCGGGTGCGGGTCGGGTTGGTATTGTCGGAAATTGCGCGGTTGAACCAGATCACCGTGTCGGATGGCGAAATGCGCCACGCCATGCGGGATACCGCCCAAAATTATCGCGGTCAAGAAAAACGCATCTTGGATTTCTTGCAAAAAAATCCGGCGGCCCAGGAACGTTTACGCGGGCCTATTTTGGAAGAAAAAATCGTCAATTTTATTTTCCAATTAACCAAAGTCAAGGAAACCAAGGTATCGCGCGACGAATTATTTGCGGTTGAGGAAGAAGTCTCGGCTTTGACCGACAAAAATGAGGAGGCGGCCAAAGACAAAAAAGCCTCGGCCAAGTCGGCCAAAAAATCGGCTAAACCCAAGGGGGATGCCAAGGGGGATGACGCGGTGGCGGATGAATAATCGCATATTCCCGTAATCCCGATCACATTGCGGATCAAGCTGTAGCGAATGCGGCGAAAAAATCGGGCAAAAAATCATCTTCCTCATAGTCCGTAACGTGATATGATGTTGGGTGATTTTTGGTTGGTTAACGGCCGGTCTTATCGTGATCGCGGCGGTTTTATTTCGCCCGCGATCAAATCCAGGAAAATGATCATGCACGATCCTTATGAATATTATATGAATAATTTGGTGCCGATGGTGGTTGAACAAACCGCCCGCGGCGAGCGATCTTTTGATATTTACTCGCGCTTGTTAAAAGAGCGGATTATTTTCTTGGTTGGGCCAATCAATGACAATGTGTCGAGTCTGGTCTGCGCGCAGCTGTTGTTTTTGGAATCGGAAAACCCGACCAAAGATATTTCGCTCTATATCAATTCGCCAGGCGGGGTGGTGACGTCGGGTTTGGCGATGTATGACACGATGCAATATATCAAACCCGATGTTTCAACCATGTGCATCGGCCAGGCCGCCAGCGCGGGTTCCTTGCTGTTAATGGCGGGAGCCAAGGGCAAACGCCTGTCTTTGCCCAATTCGCGCATTATGATTCACCAACCTTCGGGCGGTGCGCAAGGCCAGGCGACCGATATTGAAATCCAGGCCCGCGAAATTTTGACTTTGCGCGAGCGCTTGAATAAGATTTATGCCGAACATTGCGGCCAGACTCTGTCGGTGATCGAAAAATCAATGGAGCGTGACAATTTCTTATCCCCCGAAGAAGCCAAAGTTTTCGGCCTCATTGACCGCGTGGTGGATAAACGCGAAGCTGTACCGGCCAAACCTGAACCCATGTAGGCGGTGGCGACGGCAAGAGGAGTCGTCATTACCCGCCGCCGCAGCCAAAGAGCGTCAAAAAAAGGGCGTCATTACCCGCCAGACTGCAAGCGGGAATCCGCTTGCAGTCTGAGTCGGGTAATCCCCCAGGAATATTATTCATCAATACTCCTGGGGGATATTCCTTCTCGAAATATCCGTTACACGGGTCGCCGCGTAAGTGAAAGCGGCGACAAAATAAAGTTGCCGCCGCTTTCATTTACGCGGCGGCTTTCGGCGGGTAATGACGCTCCTCATTTGCCGCTCTTGGTAATTGCGGCGGGTAATGACGCTCCTTTTTTACGGAAATATCACCCATGCCAAATCAGGTACCCGCCGCTCGGCCGCCGCAAAAGGCCAATTTCCTCCGCTGGGTCGCAAAGAACAGCGCGGCCAGGCTCGCCAATTTGGGGCAGGTTTTTCTTAGATTTCTCGCCCAATTAGGGGTATTTGCGCTTTTCTTTGGGCGCGGCATTTATCACATATTTCGCCCGCCATTTTATCTGCGCTTGTGCCTACGCCAATTGGTTGAAATTGGATTTTATTCATTGCCGGTGGTGGGATTGACCGCTTTATTTACCGGCATGGTTTTGGCGTTGCAATCTTATACCGGATTTTCCCGCTTCAATGCCGAGAGCGCGATTGCCAATGTGGTGGCATTGTCGATGGTGCGCGAATTGGGGCCGGTATTGGCGGGATTAATGGTGGCGGGGCGGGTGGGCGCGGCCATGGCCGCCGAGCTTGGCACCATGCGCGTGACCGAACAAATTGACGCGATGCAAACTCTATCGACCCATCCGATCAAATATCTGGTGGTGCCGCGCCTGGTGGCGGGCATGATCGCCCTGCCGATTTTGGTGCTGATCGCGGATGTGATCGGCATTATGGGCGGCTGGGTCGTGGCGGTTGGAAAATTGGATTTTAATTCCAGTGCCTATATGGTGAGTACGGTTGATTTTATCCACAGCGATGATGTCGTGTCCGGCTTGGTCAAGGCGGCGGTGTTTGGCTTGCTCATTGCGCTTTCGGGCTGTTATTTTGGCTATCATTCCAAACGCGGGGCCCAAGGCGTGGGACAGGCGACAACTTTGGCGGTGGTGATGGCATCGATCTTAATCTTGGCATCGGATTATGTCTTGACCGAACTGTTTTTTGCGCGGCATTAAGGGGGGCGTTCACGATGCAAGAAATGCAGGAATCCAAAACCGCCACGCCTTCCATCCAACTGATTGATGTGTATAAAAGTTTTGGCCGCAAAAACGTGCTGCATCCGGTCAATATTGCGATTAAACCCCACCGATCGACCGTGATAATCGGCCAGTCCGGCACCGGCAAATCGGTTTTGCTTAAATTGATCCTGGGCTTGTTAAAGCCGGATCACGGGCAAATTCTGATTAATGGGCTGGATCGCGCCAAATTCGCCGCCATCCAACCGCGGACAAGCAAGCTGCCCCGTTTTGGCATGTTGTTCCAAGGCGCGGCTTTGTTCGATTCGCTGACCGTGTGGGAAAATGTGGTTTTTGGCTTGATTGAGGGGCAAGGCATGAAACGCGCCGATGCCTATCCCTTGGCCCTGGTCGCCCTGGCCCAGGTGGGATTGCCCGCCGAAGTCGCGTCGTTATTCCCGTCGGAATTATCGGGCGGAATGCAAAAACGCGTCGGCCTCGCCCGCGCCATCGCCACCAAGCCGGATTTTCTGTTTTTTGACGAACCCACGACGGGTTTAGACCCCATTATGGCGGATGTGATTAACGAATTGATCCGCGCAACCGTGAGCAAATTGCAGGTCACGTCCCTGTCGATCACTCATGACATGGCTTCGGTGCGCAAAATCGCGGATGATGTGGCGATGCTGCATCAGGGACAGATCATCTGGTTTGGCACCCTCGCCGAGATGGAAACATCCCAAAACCCCTATCTGCAACAATTCATCCATGGCCGCAGCGAGGGGCCGATTCAGGCGCAGATTCGGGCGTGATTTGGGGTGGTATTTTTCAGGCATGTTAGCGATTGGTTGATTTATTCATTGACGATTAAATTGGAATCGTTATATTGGTATAAGTATGATAGTAGTACTTCAAATTTAGCAAGCCAAGATTACGCACGTATCGATTAAGGGAATCGGATTATGCAGCTCGCAATTTCGGGAAATCAATCGCTGGCTATGTCTGGAATGCTGGCGGGTGGATTTTTGGACAGCCGCAAAGATGCGTTGGTCAATGCGCCGCTCATGCGCGAAAAAACTGTGCCGGAATTTGATTTAATCCGGGCGAAAAAATTATCCCCTGCCGAACAAAATCATATTGGTTATCGCCATAGCTTGTCTGAGCGCAAAGCAATTGCCTTAAAGCAAGCCGCAAAATGGTTTCATGAGGCCGCCAAGGCGAGTGATGCGGTTGCGCAATATAATTACGGCTCATTGTATTATTTAGGAGAAGGCGGAAAAAATAAAAATTATAATGAAGCGTTCAAATGGTTTAATGCTTCGGCGGATCAGGGATTTGCCAATGCCTTCAACATGATGGGTGTTATGCATCTCCTAGGTGAAGGGATTGAGAAAGATTACCAGCAAGCAAAAACTTGCTTTGAAAGGGCAATTGAACTGGGTTTAGAAGCATCCAAGAACAATCTCGGTATTTTGTATGAGAATGGATACGGGGTTGAGCAAGATTATGCTAAGGCGCAGTCTTTGTATGAAGCTGCTGTAAAAACAGGGGCACCTGAAGCATTATCCAATTTAGGCAAGATGTATGGATCTGCTACTGCCGATGAGTTGCATTACCGTAAGGCATTTGAATTATTCACCAATGCATCGGAAAAAAAATATCCCCGTGCATTCTCCTTTCTTGGCGTGATGTATTATAATGGTGAATGGGTGCGACGTGATTTTAAAAAGGCGGAGGAACATTTCCGTTTCGCCGCCGAAAAAAATGACATTCAAGGGCAATTATGTTTGGGATTGATGCTTCTCAATGGCAGTTTGGGAAAAATAAACAAAGCCGAAGGGCATAAATGGCTCAAAAAAGCCGCCGCCCAGGGCGATAAACTGGTTGAATTTGCCATGACTGCCGATTTATCGCCAATTGTCATTGATGAATTTACGTGCCTGGGCAAAAAAATCACCGCCAAGGGTAAATTTGAACTCTATCCCACTCTTCAACATAGTGTCGAAGAAGATGGTTCAATCCATTATTGTCTTCTGGATCGTGAATTGGGATTACATAGCTGGTCGCCAACCCGTGATGGGTTGATTGAAGCCATAAAATACGATCTCGATTTTATTTGGAGTGTTTTTGTCCATAAGCCCGATGATCGGCTTGACACTGAAGCCCTGGGATTAAAAAAATTGCTACTGGCAAATTTCAGCGAGGAATCATGAAAGATAAAATCGTAATGACCGTTTCCGATGTAACGGCGGCATTAACCAAAAAGGGTTTTCGCAAACCAAGGGAAGATCGTCCTGATCTGGAGTATAATTCCAAAGCATTGGGCAGGAATATTACTTTGCAGTTCCGTTACCCATCCCCATTAAACCAAGGTTCAAAAGCGATAATCGCTCGAAAATTAAGCATTTCGGTGGCTTTTTTTGAGGATATGGTGAGTTGCTATAAAGACCATGCGGCTTATGAGACCGAATTGGGCAAAAATTACAATATGTAAGGAAGGTCTGAATAAGTCCTAAAAAAAGAGCGTCTTTCCCCGCCGCCGGAAAAAAGGGAGCGTCATTCCCCGCCGAAATATTCGTGGGACACGGATATTTCGAGTCGGGGAATCCCCCAGGCATTTACGGAATAATACTCCTGGGGGATTACCCGACAGATTTATGCCGCTTCGCGGCAAAAATCTGCGGGTAATGACGCAGTATTTTTTTTCGCGTGATGACGCAGTATTTTTTTTGCGCGATGTGGCAACGAAACGAATGAGAAAACGAATCGGTGCAGGCAGCGCCGCCTAAATACATACGGTCTTTAATGGCGGGAATCCGTTAAAATTCACCGAACAATATGAACTTGTATATGCCCCGGTAGACCAAATCGTGACGCGGTCGCCGGTTTTGATGGTGGCGGGCAGGCGGTAATCTTCCTTGCTATACAGCACATCCGCCGAGTCACAGGTGGGGCCGGCCAAAATCACCCGCATCATGGCGTTGGTGCTGGCATCTGCGCCATGATCGCCGCCCCCATTTTTGGCGGCAATTTTTTGTTTTTGGACGTCGGCATAATCATGACCGTGGCTGATTAAATAATGGATTGATTCGTCCATGGTTTCAACCAGGCCGCCAAATTTGCCAATATCCAAATAGACCCAACTGCGTTCATCATGGGGGGATTTTTTGGCGACCAACACGATTTCGGTGGCGATGGCCCCGGCATCGCCGACCAAGCCGCGGCCAGGCTCTAACATCAAATTCACATGATCAAAGGGCGGGGATTGCCGCGCCAAAGCCGACGCCCCCCCAAAACTATCCGTAAAACTCTGCATAATCGCGGCGGCAAATTGGGCTAATTCCGGCACGTTATCGCGGTAAAAATGGGCGGGCATCCCGCCGCCAATATTGATGGCATCCAACACGATGTTATGGCGTTGCAGGGTTTGGCTGTGGCGGGCTAATTCCTGCAAAGCGCGGACATATTCGCCAGGATCGCTTTGCTGCGAGCCAACATGGAGCGACAAACCGCAGGGTTTCATGCCGCGGCGGGCGGCATCGATCATTAAATCGACCGCCATCGCGCCGTCACAGCCAAATTTTTTGTTCAGCGGCCAGGCGGCACCCTGGCCATCAAATAAAATGCGGCAGATTAAGCGGGCACCTGGCGCGGCGCGTACCAATTTGTCCAATTCGGCCTGGCTGTCAAAGGCAAAGAGGCGCACACCCCGCCCATAGCCATAGGCAATATCGCGTTCTTTTTTGATGGTGTTGCCAAATGAAATGCGGCTGGGATCGATGCCTTGATTTAACACCAAATCGATTTCACCCACCGATGCGACATCAAAATACGATCCTAATTCGGCCAAACGGCGCAAAACTTGCGGTTCCGGATTGGCTTTGACCGCGTAATAAATTTGGGCGCGGGGGAATAATTGGGTAAAGGCATGGTAACGCTCGGCCACGGCGTTTAAGTCCAGAACGAGAAAGGGGGTATCGATGTTGGTTTCGGTCAAAAATTGCGCGATTCGCTCAGTCATGTCGGGTGCCTTATGGGTCGAAGAATCAAAGGAAAATTAGTGACAGCCATGCCCTAATTCCTGCTGTCAATAAAGATCATAAAGGCGTTAGCCTATACTTAATTTTGCCCCAAAATACAATGGCATTTTTTGCTAGATTAATTGCAAGCTTAGCAAAATTGGTTTAATAGTATAGCATGTGTTTGGCTAAAATCGGTGTGGCGGGGGCATGATGGCGGAAGTAAAATGGTACCAGTGTCGGGGGCGCAGAAAGCATGGCTCGTGGCTGGTCGGCTTGGGCCTATTCTTGCTGGTCGGCCTCATCTCCCACCAGGCCTGGGCCGAAATGCCCAAAGCCACGGCCTGGGGGATGTCGACGCGGGCTGGGGTCACCCGTATTGTGGTGGGCTTCACCGCTTCGCCCGATTATGCCATTCGTCCGAATATCCAGGATGGCAAAGACGGCATGACGCAATATGCTTTGACGGTTGATGTTGCCGCTAAAAAGGCGGAATTGCAAGACCGCAAACTGACCCGTGATGTTAAGTTAGGTTTGATCCAGGCTATTACCACCACCGAGAAACGGCGGGGCATCACCATCTCCCTCCTCTTAAATGCGCCGGTGACGGTGCGCCAGCATTTTATTATCCCGCCCCCCAGCAAAGCCGAATTAGCCAAGGAAAAACCCCAACCTGGCGCGGCCAAAAATGCGGCCAATGGGCAAAAAATCTGGCGGCTGGTGATCGATGTTGCGCCCACCGAATCCGAGCAATTTTTGGCCATGGGGGTGATGCCTTCGACGCGGCCACTGATTTCATCTGACCCGGATGGGCTTGAAAGCCCGGCACCGGAGGGCAATGCCGCGCCGCGCCAGCCCGCGTCAGGCAAAGCCCAGGCACCCGCAAAAGAACCCGCACTATTAAAGGCTCTCGAAGAAAATAGCAGCGATGCGTCCCAACCGCCCGCCCATAATACGCCGCCGCAGGGGGCAAAATTGACCTGGTCGGAGCGGCTCGGTTTGTTAGCCACCGCCGAATTTTGGCAGGATGCCGCATCGATGCAATGGTTTGCCAATTTATTTACCGAAAAATCATTCTTGAACCCCCGCAATATCGCGGCAAATGCTAAGGAATGGCTGCTTGCTTTGCTCGATTCGGTGCAGGGCAAGTCCACCCCTTCCCTGTCGCCCAGTTCATTGACCGAGACCCAAGAAATTGTCGATGATCCAATGCGTTTGATCCCGATTGCCCTTGACCCGGGTCATGGCGGGGCCGATCCGGGCGCGGTTGGGGCGGACAATACCCTGGAAAAACATGTGACGTTACAATATGCCCAGGAAATTAAATCGATTTTGGAAGCCACCGGCAAATATCGGGTGATCATGACCCGCAACGACGATAGTTTTCTTAGGCTGCGTGAGCGCGTGGCCTTGGCCCGGGCCGATAATGCCATTTTGATGGTGTCGCTCCATGCCGATAGTTGGAGCAACCCGGATGTTTACGGGGCGGCCCTCTATACCTTGTCGGATTCGGCTACCGACAGCGAGGCGGCCAAATTGGCCAGCAAAGAAAACAAATCCGATATTCTGGCCGGCGTCAATGCCAAATCCGTACCAGCCGAAGCACTCAGCAGCCTGGTCGATTTGGCCCAGCGCGACGCCAATCGCCATTCCGTCGCATTGGCGCGCTATATCTTGGCCGAGATGAAAGGTCAAATCCGCCTGGCCCGTCGCCCCTATCGTGCCGCCGGTTTTGCGGTCTTGACCGCGCCCGATATGCCCTCCGTGCTGATCGAACTCGGCTATCTTTCCAATCCCACGGAACGCAGCCGCATCAATAACCCGTCCCTCAAGCGTCAGTTATCCGCCGCCATTGCCCGCGGCATCGATAATTATGTCACCCAAAACCACCTCACCGCAGCGTCGGTGAAATAGTTGAAGAAATCCCTCATTCCCGCCGCAAAAAAGGGAGCGTCATTACCCGCAGATTTTTGCCGCGAAGCGGCATAAATCGG
>JASGCR010000036.1 GCA_030054015.1 Candidatus Symbiobacter sp.
GACCGATTTATGCCGCTTCGCGGCAAAAATCTGCGGGTAATGACGCTCTCTTTTTTGCCGCAATTCCAAAGAGCGTCATTCCCCAGGAGGACTATTCCCAATATTCCTGCGGGTAACGACGAATCTTTTGTCTGTCTTTCTAGTTCTTGCTGCGATATTTTGCCAGATTCTCCGGCGTCACCAATTCAAAGGGGACATAGACTTTGGTGTCGACTTTTTTGCCATCGGCCAGTTTAATCGCCGCATCGACCGCACCCGAACCCTGGGCCGCGGCATTTTGGAACACCGTCACCGCCAAATCGCCCGCCGCCATTGCAGAAAGTGCGTCTTGGGTGGCATCAATACCGCCAACCAGGATGGTACGCAGGTCTTTGCCTGCCGCTTTCAGGGCTTGGATTGCGCCAATCGCCATTTCGTCATTATTGGAGATGACCGCATCAAATTGGATGCCCGCCGACAGCCAATTGGCGACGAGATCAGCCCCTTGGATACGCTGCCAATTGCCGGTTTGCTCTTGCACGATTTTCATGAAGCTGCATTCTGGCGTGGCAATCACGTCATGCACGTCTTTGGTACGCATGAGCGCGGCCTGGTTGCTCAATTCACCTTGAATGACCAAGATATTGGCGGTTTTCTTGCCCTGTTTTTTAAGCAGGCGGCAAATTTCGGTGGCCTGAAGTGTGCCGGAATCCTTTTCATTAGAGGCAACAAAGGCCTGTTTCGGCGGCAATTTATCGACATTGACCGGCTCGCGGTTGACATAGACCAACGGAATGCCCGCCTTGGCCGCGGAATCAGACATGGCCTTGGTGGCATTGGTATCGACCGGATTGACAATGATCGCATCGACGCCCGAGGCAATAAAATTCTGGATTTGATTGAGCTGTTTGCCCACATCATTTTGCGCGTCTTCGATTTGTAAGTTTACCCCGCTTTGTGATGCGGCATATTTCGCCATGCCGTTACGCAACACGGTCAAGAAATTATCATCGAACAAGGCCATCGACACGCCGATTTTCTTGGTTGCCGCCGATGCCTGGCTCACCGCCGCTGTCATCGCCATCATCATTATGACCACAGCCGCCGAAATTAGTAACTTTTTCATCCTCATCCTCCAAGGTTGATTTACTCTGAATAAGCTCTTTGCCAATGAGATTCGCCTGTGCGGGTCTCTTTGGTTCGAGTCTCTTTGGTTTAAAATGCGAGCAGCTTTGGTTGAAAAACTGACTCTGTTAAACCTTTCTTAAGGTTACGACATTATTCTAGCCTCATGCAAGTATATTCTTTGGGAAGGCCTGAATAAGTCCTAAAAAAAGAGCGTCATTACCCGCAGAATTTTGCCGCGAAGCCAAAGAGCGTCCAAAAAGAGAGCGTCATTACCCGCAGAATTTTGCCGCGAAGCCAAAGAGCGTCCAAAACGGGAGCGTCATTACCCGCCAGCTTGCAAGCGGTTCCGCTTGCAGGCTGAGTCGGGTAATCCCCAGGAGTATTATTCCGTAAATGCCTGGGGGATTACCCGACACGCCTTATTCGTTGCACGAATAAGGCGGCGGGTAATGACGCTCTCTTTTTTGACGCTCTTTGGCTGCGCGGCGGGGTAAGACGCACCATTTCGCTTCATAGCTTTCTACATAATTTTGAATCAGGCCAGAATATAATCCACCCGATCCGGTACTGTGACGGCGAACATCTCCACCCGCACCACCATTTCATCGTCGGGCCAGGTGACATTTTCTTTGGCGGTGGGGGGTGGTAATGTTTTGCCTTTTTCGATTAAAAAATCGGTGTATAATTTCAATGCTTCTTGGCCCATAAGGATTGCTTGATTTAAGGTCTTGCCCGCCGAAATACAGCCAGGCAAATCCGGAAAATAAACCCCGTAATCCGAGGTGGGTTCTTTTTCGATGATACCTGGGTAAAGTGAGATCATAATTTTTTCCTTCAAGCCGCAACGAGGTAATTTCATTTTTTGCGAAACGATATTCCCGATTGCTTTTCGATGTTTCGTAACGTACCAATTGGCAAGTCACTTTTTGGATGAGGAACAACAACGATTTTTTCTCTATCGGTATGCTCGAAAATATGATGACTGCCATTCACTCTCACGAGAAGATAGCCTGCATTTTCTAAAATCCTGATGACCTTCCGACTATCCATTTAGAATCCTCTTTATTTTGCCGCGAATTTTTGTCACTGTCAAGTTGGTTGCGTCAAAGCGGGTTTATAATATGTTAACCAAACTTGCTTTCGACCACAACCATCATGCAACCTGAATGAAAAAATATCGAGAAAACCATGCAAAGCGTCAGTGACATCCGCACTCTCTTCCTCAATTATTTCGCCAAAAACGGCCATGAGATCGTACCCGCCAGCCCATTAGTGCCGCGCAACGACCCAAGTTTGTTGTTCACCAATTCCGGCATGGTGCAGTTCAAAAACGTGTTTACCGGCATGGAGAAACGCGCCATTCCCCGCGCCACCACGGCGCAGAAATCGCTGCGCGCCGGTGGGAAACATAATGATCTTGAAAATGTCGGCTATACCGCGCGGCATCACACGTTTTTCGAGATGCTCGGCAATTTCTCGTTTGGCGATTATTTCAAAGAACAAGCCATCACCCATGCCTGGACCATGGTGACCAAGGAACTCGCGCTCCCCCAAGACCGGCTTTTGGTCACGGTATATTCCGAGGATGACGAGGCGCACGGCCTATGGCGGCGCATTGCCGGCCTTGCCGATGACCGCATCATCCGCATCCCCACCAGCGATAATTTCTGGTCGATGGGCGATACCGGCCCGTGCGGGCCATGCTCGGAAATATTTTATGACCACGGCGATAAAATCCCCGGCGGCCCGCCCGGCAGCGCGGACGCCGATGGTGACCGCTTTATCGAGATATGGAATCTGGTGTTCATGCAATATGAACAACATGCGGGCGGCAAACGCACCAATCTGCCGCGGCCATCCATCGATACCGGCATGGGGTTGGAGCGGGTCGCCGCCGTATTGCAAGGCGTACATAATAATTACGAAATCGATCTGTTTGCCGCCCTCATCGCCGCCGCCGAGGATGCATCTGGAGTAAAAGCCGACGGGCAATTCCTGGCATCGCACCGCGTGATTGCCGATCATCTCCGCGCCAGCGCGTTCTTGCTGGCTGAGGGTGTCTTGCCATCGAATGAAGGGCGCGGCTATGTGCTGCGCCGCATCATGCGCCGGGCCATGCGCCACGCCCATATTATGGGCTGCCGCGAGCCTTTGCTGCATAAATTAGTGCCGCGATTGGTGCAACTCATGGGCGCGGCCTATCCCGAATTGGGGCGCGGCGAAGCGATCATCAGCGAAACCTTATTGCTCGAAGAATCGCGGTTTAAGCAATTGCTGGAAAATGGCCTGCGCCTGCTTGCCGATGAAACCAAATCGTTAAAATCGGGGGAAGTTTTATCCGGCAAAACCGCCTTTACTTTATATGATACTTATGGTTTTCCGCTCGATTTGACCCAGGATGTGTTGCGCGGGCAAAATATCACCGTCGATAACGCTGCTTTCGATGCCGAGATGCAGGCGCAACGCCAACGCGCCCGCGCGGCCTGGGCCGGTTCCGGCGATGCCGCGACCGAACAAATCTGGTTTGATCTTAAGGAACAATTCGGCAGCACCGAATTTTTGGGTTACACCAGCGAACGGGCTGAGGGCAAAATCCTCGCTTTGGTCAAAGACGGCAAAGTGACCCCCCAAGCCAAAACCGGCGACAAAATCGCGCTTATCGTCAATCAAACGCCGTTTTATGCCGAATCCGGTGGGCAAATGGGCGATAGCGGGGTAGGGAGATTGGCGGGGGGTGGCTCGCCAACCGAAGGCTTTACCCTTGCCATCACCGACACCCAGAAGAAACTTGGTGCTCTTTGGGTGCATTGGGCGGAAATCACCCAGGGCGCGGTCGCGGTCGGCCAGGCGATAGAATTAGAGGTTAATCACGGGCGGCGCTCGCAACTCCGCGCCAACCATTCGGCGACCCATTTGCTGCATGAGGCATTGCGCCGCCAAGTGGGTGACCACATTGCGCAAAAAGGTTCGTTGGTGGCACCGGATCGTTTGCGATTTGACGTCTCGCACCCCAAAGCCTTTAGCCCCGAAGAATTGGCGGCGGTCGAAGCCCAGGTCAATGAACGGGTGCGCGGCAATTCGGCGGTCATCACCCGCCTCATGAACCGCGACGAGGCGATTGAACATGGCGCCATGGCTTTGTTTGGCGAGAAATATGGCGACGAAGTGCGGGTGGTGGCGATGGGCAATGATGCCGAGCCACGCTATTCGGTTGAACTTTGTGGCGGCACCCATGTGGCGCGTACGGGGGATATTGGGTTTTTCACCATTATCGGCGAGCAAGCCGTGTCATCCGGCGTGCGGCGGATCGAGGCGCAAACCGGCATCGAAGCCGTCGCCACCATTCAACATAAACAAAATTTGTTGAAACAATTGACCGATTTGTTGCGCACGGCGGAAAGCCAACTGCCCGAACGGGTGAAATCGTTGAGCGATGAAAAACGCAAATTGGAACGCGACGTGATCGAAGCCCGCAAAGGCGGCGGCGCGGCGTTTGGCGGTACGGGCGCATCTTCCGACATCAAAAAATACGGCGATGTTAATTTGGTGACGCGGATGATGAAAAACGTACCCGCCAATGAATTGAAAGGCCTAGTCGATCAATTGAAAAAGGAAATCGGGCGCGGCGTGGCGGCGGTGGGTTCGGTCGATGAATCCGGCCGCGTGTCTTTGGTGATTGGCGTAACCGATGATTTGGTCTCGCGCGTCAATGCCGTCGAATTAGCCCGCCAGGGCGCGACCATGCTAGGCGGCAAAGGGGGCGGCGGTCGCCCCGACCTCGCCCAAGCCGGCGGGCCTGACGGGGGTTCTTTGCCTGGGGTCATGGCCTGGATTGGCGAGCAAGTGGGGGGAGGGTAAGGGCGGGGGGAGGACAAATGGAACAACATTATTCGCCAGGGCATAAAACAATAAAGCATCTGATCCAACCAGATGTTTTGGGGTTTTATACTCATTTTGAAATAACCGAGATTTTTGCTTGTCGAAAGGGGATTTCTCCGATCAATGTTTTGACTGTGATGGTGGCTGAGGAAGAGCCTCAAATTATAAACGATAGGTATAAATACCTTAATAAACTTCCAATAAAGCTGAAGTCGCTTTCAGATTGGGTATTCGGTATCAAACAATATTACGTTACCTTAGATCAAGGGCTGGGGGCAGTCGAGAAAATAACAGATAGCAATTATTGGCAATTATCAGGTGAAGCGCTAAACTTCACTTCATTAATTGCCGTACCAAAGCAATTTGTCCCGCCCGATATGCACCCGCCCCTTGCCCTCAATAAATTGCTGAAAAATAATTTTTGGAATGGAAGTTATGTGGTCGAATATTTCGACCGCAGCAAAAGTAATTTTGACATGCTTTTGCAAAAACCAAGTCTATTGCAGAGTCTTTCGGGAGAAATTCAGAAATATTTACCAATTGAATTGGCAAGTGTATCGGATCGACTTGGAAATATATTGGTTCAAATTCCTGCAAATATTGTAATTTACAATATTTATGCTTGCAACTCCTATAATTTGCCCCTTGACTTAAATTTTCACCCCAAAGCCAGTTATAGGCATTTGTGGGGTTTATGCGAAACGTGTGAAGATGATGTGATAAGCACCAATGAAATGCGTTTGATATCAGATGCCAAAATTAAACAGCCATTTTTAAGACAGGAGCATAATCCAATTGTTAAAATATGGGATCAGAAAAATAATTTATTACAAGCGGCAACAAGTAAATTGGCATTTATTCGTTCAATTAACTCAAAGCTAATGATTGCGATGGAATCTAAAAGGATTCCAAAGAGAGAATTGATTTATTCCATTGATGGCAAAGAGCAGCAGAATAATGTTAAGTTTCCTCATATAAATGAAACACATACTCACTCACAAAACTTGCCAGAAAAATATGGCGCAAATTGGATAAATGATCGAATATATCAATCTGAGCGCAAAGATTTATCTGATTTACGCGAATTCGTTCAATACAAACCAAAATCACACGAAGTCCCAGAATCTCACATTAAAGCCCTTGAGGATATTATTTGGTTGATCAACCAGCATGGAGAAAAGGCTGCTTGGTTGTGGGATCCTTACTTAAGTGCAAATGACCTTATGGCTACCCTTTTGCAAAACCGCCATGAAAACGCAGAATTAAGAGCGATTTGTGGGCAAGGAATCAATGACACTGCAAATCAAGGCTATCAATTAAACCAAGGCATAATCAATCCTTATGGATTAAAGTTTGAGTATCGCCATGCCAAAGGCAAAGGAATATTAAATTTTCATGATCGATTTTTGATCTTTCCATCTGAAAATGCGCGCGCCAATGTTTGGTCGTTGGGTGCCTCGGTCAATAGTGTGGGCAAAAGTCACCATATCCTGCATAAAGTAAGTCATGGCCAGATGATAATGGACGCATTCGTTGAATTATGGGACCAACTGAGTGATTCGCAATATTTGATTTGGAGATACCCAAAATGACTATTTCGCCGTCTCTATTATCTCAGGCTATTAATGAGGCCGTAAAACCAGGTAACAGCATTCCTCCAAGTGAATTGATCGAGTTCTTGGATAATTTGCCCGATCCATTTAAATTTTTAAACGATCATAACCAAAATGGACATGGTTTAATATATAAAAAATTGTACCAGCAATTTCCCTTTTTGCAATTTTTGATTAAGGGACAGCATCCGGATTCAGCGGATTTTCAAACTTGGGTTGGATTAATTCGTTGGTGTATCGAGAATGTTCGTGATTGGCTCTCGGATAATGATTCAAAGAGGGTAAAATTAATAGCGATATTTAGTATTGCTGATTTCAATCTGAGTGCTGGTCGGTTTTGGCCGTTGGTGCCAAAATCATATGTGCAGAACGTGTCGCTGGTCACATCGCTAAAAAATACAGTTTCAACATGTACATTCGACATCACCTCAACTCAAGGAGATTCTGAATTAATTTACAACATTAAGTTGTATGAACGAGAGGTCGATTTAGCAAATATTCTTAGATCGATTTCGCATGTCGAGTTTTTGCAAAGCCCGTTTGATAATCCACATCTCTGTTGGACACATAGTGTATTATGCCTATTTCAATGTGATGTTCTAGCGTTGGTTGAGGCCGCAGAAAAAATAAACAGTATCTTTCCGTTATTATCAATTACGGCTATTTTGCCCAGAGAACAAAGATTAATTTTGGCACTAAAAAGCAACAATCAATTGCTCAAATTTTGTAGTGTTTACCATTTTCTTAAAGATAATTTTTGTATTTGGTTAGAACGTCGTCAGCCTAAGGTTATTTCTGTTGAAGAAGAAACATTGCTCTCGCAAATATTTATTCAAATTATGGCGGATAAAAAAATATTAATACCATGGTTAAACGCATTAATGCCAAAAGTCTATTGGTACGGCATTGTGCAAAAATCGCTGGGAAGTGCTTTATCTACGGCATCTAACGGGGCAATCACAGCCTATGTTGAGAGAATTCAATTGCATTTTGGTAACGTCAATGTTGGAATGCCTTGGCAACAAGACACCCTTGTCCCTGGGCGAGAACAGATTTCTGAATGTTTGCGAGAATTTGGAAAAAATGCAAATAAGGAAAAACGTCAATTACTTTGGCAATTAGCTTATCAAAAATGGGATAATTGAAATTTTGCGATGGATGACCAAAACCATAATAATTTAGTCAATATTGCGTGGTCAAATATTGATTTCGTTTTGGTTGGTTATGCAATTGAGTGTTTGACTCAAGAACAACGTGATCAGGAAATCATAAAAATTCAGATCAGTTTGCAATATGTGGGACAACGCTGGTTCAAAGATAAATCTCAGATCGTTTCAGATTGGCATCGACTGCTTTCGCGTTTGCAAGTTTTTTATCGTGCTAATGAAATCTTGCAATCAAATGATGATTGGCTTGAAGTAAACAGGCTGTACTTTCCAAATATCGCTTTACATGATCACTTTATAGGAAGGAAGTATGATTCTTATCTAAGAGTCTGATTCAAAATTAAGTGTGATATTATGAATTCTAAGTTGCGTCTGATCCCCCGACCAATGTCTTACGACATTGGCGGGGGACAGGCTCCCGCCGCATCGTTTACGAGGACGGTGCGGGCTATCCAGCTTGCTCGAAATGTCTATTTCGAGTAAAAAATTTGATTTTTGACGCGCCGACACGCGTCAAGGCTGGATTCCCTTCTCGCTTGCTAACGCAGGCGGCGGTTGAAGACGCGCTTACTCAACTTTTAATAATTATCGCACAGACTCTCATCTAGCCAGTTGTTTGTGTAGTAGGCAAAAATTGTTCGCTCACCAAGAAATTGATGTATGTGACCATCTGTCTAGCGACTGCAAAAAGGGCAGTTTTCTTGGATTTACTGTTAGCAAGGAGCCTTGAATAAACCTGACTTAACCTTTCATTGTACCTCGATGCTGACAAAGCGACAATGAACATGGCATTTTTGATCACGATGCGTCCTCCGGCCATAGGTCTTTTCCAATTTGACTCACCACTTTGGTGCGGATGTCGGGCGAGACCAGCCAGGGAAGCGATCCGCCTTCGATTGACGTGACCAAGCTCGGTTAAATTCGCCACCAACAGCCGTGCGGTGCAGTCGCCGAACCCTTTGACGGCGCGAATAATTTTGAACATTCGTGACAATCCTGGTTCGCTGGCGATGATTTTATCCATTTTGGCATCAATCTCGGCAATCTCGGCCTTTAATAGGCAGATATGTTTCAGGCAAATGGCGCGAACTTCGGGTAAAACCGCTGGTGCATTGGATTGATTGGTAAAAGCGGTTTTGCTTTCAACCAATTTTCTGCGGAACGCGGACAGTTTTTTAAGGGCATTTTGCAGCTCCGAGGGGGGGGCCAGACCGGTAAAATATCCGCCCTTTCCATGCCATAACGGGCGAGGCTTTGGGCATCAATTTTGTCGGTTTTCGCCAAGCGTCGCAAGGAATTGGCGTATTGCCGCATGGTATAGGGGTCGGCACGATGGCATTTGATTGAAAGCTTAACCGCCGCTTCAAGCAAAGTCACTTCATAGCCTCCGGTTACCTCGCAAACCAAAAGTTTGATCTCAGGTACCGATTTAAGGAATTTAGTCAAAGCCGCAGGTCTATTGGCAATTTTATGGGTTGCCGCCGTGCTGCTGTTGTAAATAACGACCTCATCCTTGGCGACATCGCAGCCAAGGAATCAGCCTTGCAAAGGAGTAGATTCAGAAGTGCGTGACATGTTAAAATGTACCTTTCCGATAGCTTAATATTGTCATCGGGAGTAATCCCATTCTAGCCAACAAGCAATTGGAAGAGCGGGTTAGTTCCAAGATGAGGACGGGGGCGACCCTATTCCCGCACGGAAAACTAACCCGCGTTTTGGGGTGGCCGGCCGGCCACCCCAAAACATCTTGCCAGAGCAAGATAACTTGTCCTACCACATTTTTAACTGACAATTCCCGCCGCGACAGTTTTTAGTCGAGCGGTTGCGCCTGCGATTGCGTAGGCAATCGCGGTGAGGCGCAGAGCGAGACTGAAAAACGGCGCGGCGGAGCCTGTCCCCCGCCAATGTCGCCAAACATTGGTTGGGGGAAAACCAGACGGGGGGTGTGGGGATCGGCCTTTAGCTGTGACTGCGAACCGTAGGCGAAGCAGGAAGCAGGTAGCAGGTAAAGGCCGATCCCCGACCCGCCGAATGGATTGCCAGCTCAAGCTGCTTCGCAGCTTGGCGGCAATGAGGGATTGATGTTAAATTTTGAAAACCTTCCTTCTACTAACCCATTGATTTATTTGACAATAATTTTCGCACAAGCTCTAAGAGGCTGATCCAAAATTATCAAGGATAGAGTAAGCTTGTCATCATCCGCCGCTTGCGTTAGCAAGCGAGAAAGGAAACCAGCTTTGACGCGCGTCTGTGCGTCAAAAAATCAATTTTTTTGCTCGAAATAGACACTTCGAGCGGCTGGCCCCCCCGCGCCGTCCGCATAAATGCGGCGGCGGGGGATGATATATTAATGTACTTCATAATATTCTACTTATTTTGAATCACGCTCTAAGCACTAACCCTAAATAATAAAAATAGATCGCTATTACTTTTTAAGGAATTATTGATTTAGCCAAAACCCTCGCCATATTGTCGGAACCCGATATTGGCCAGAAGTGCTAGAAATTAATGAAAAATCGCGCTCGCGGGAAGAACGCTATGCCAATCAATTTGCTTTGGAGTTTTTAATGCCGACCGAAAGTTTCGGTAAGGATTTTATGGCTTTGAAACAAATTACGGGCAAGCTTACGCGCCGTTTGGTCATTTTACTGGCGCATCAATATGGGGTTTCGCGTGAGGCGGCAGTTCGCCGACTCGAAGGCATCGGTCTCGCCCCAAAAGGCAGTTGGGATTGGTTCATAGAAAATGGCGGTATTACAAATGAACAAGCCAAATCTGTTTTAGGTGAGGCCGCATTTGCCACGCATGAACCGGCCACAATCGATGCCATTTCAAACCGCACAATTTTGATGCTTAAAGCGGCCTGGAGTCGCAACTTGATGTCGCAAAATCAAATAGAAGAATTGTTTCAAATTGATACCAAGGAGATTCTTAAAATATGGGTTGGCTTCGAGTCAGAAATCGAAAAAGAATTAGATTAGAATATTGCTTCGTGGATTGATGTCGGATTTAATCTTCGATTGATACATGATTCAGCTGGGCGGTCACAACCACGCGTTGCCGCGCCAAATGCACGGCCTCTAAGATTTCGATATGGGTGCCGCACCGGCACAAATTGCCCGCCAGAACATCGCGGATGCGGCTATCGCTGGCATCTGGTTCTTGGTGCAGCAAGGCGACGCTGGTCATAATCATGCCATTCAAACAATAACCGCATTGCGCGGCCTGGGCGGTGATAAAGGCCTGTTGCACCGGATGCGGCGTGCCGTCCGCGGCCAAGCCTTCCAGGGTGGTGATTGCGTGTCCCGCCAGGTGGCGGGCCGGGATGATGCAGGACCTGGCCGCCTTACCATCGACCAAAACCGTACAAGCCCCGCATTCGCCCAAACCGCAGCCATATTTGGCCGCCGTAAGTCCCAAATCATTGCGCAAAATTTCAAGCAGACTTGCGGTTTGACTCACCAAAAGCGCATGGGATTGGCGGTTCACCGCCAAAGTGATGGCGTATTTTTTCATGGTGCCGCCTTGCCCAAACGCGCGGGAATTTTGTTAAAAAGGCGGGCAAAATTGGCGGCAATATGCCCCGCCAAATCGCTTTGATGCACGCCCCGCAAAGCCGCCAACTCGGCCACCACCTGGGCGACAAAGGCGGGTTCATTGCGTTTGCCGCGATGGGGAACCGGAGCCAAAAACGGCGAATCGGTTTCCGACAAAATTCGGTCAACCGGCGCGGTGGCCGCCATATGCCGCACCGATTCGGCTTTTTTGAATGTCACGATGCCGCTGAATGACAAATATAAACCCAAATCCAACATGGCCTGACCAAACCCAACCGAGCCGCTAAAACAATGGATCAAAGCTGGAAAATATCCCCGCAACATTTCATTGCGCAAAATATCCATCGTGTCGTCTTCGGCTTCGCGGGTGTGGATGATAAGCGGCAATTGCATCGCCCGCGCCACCCCAATATGCGCTCGGAAACTGCGGATTTGCGCGTCTTTGGGGCTGTGCATGTAATGGTAATCAAGGCCGGTCTCGCCAATCCCGACCAATTTGGGATGCCGCGCCGCCGCCATGATTTTATCCGTTAATGCGGCATCGGACAAATCTGTGGTCGACGCGGCTTCGTGCGGGTGAATGCCGAATGCGGCATAGACGCGGTCGTAACGATCGCTTATGCCCAGGGCGGCGGCCAATGTGTCAAATTTGGTGGCAATGGTGATCATTTGACCCACCCCGGCCTCATGCGCCCGCGCCATCACCTCGGCTTGGTCGTCGCGGAAATCCGGAAAATCGAGATGGCAATGACTGTCGATCAACATTTTTTACTTTCCTTTGCGGCAATTCCTACTTGCCAGGACGGGTGATTTGTCGCTAAAAGAGGTTTATTCTGATTCCAAAAGAATCCGTACGATGACTCCCGCCTTCCTGCTTAGGGAAGGTCTGAATAAGTAGTAGGAGTGTCATTCTGAGGTTAGAATGCTCCGCGCT
>JASGCR010000037.1 GCA_030054015.1 Candidatus Symbiobacter sp.
ATTAATATAATCAACATATTGCACCAACCCCCCCAAGAAAAGCTATGAATTTTTTAGAAAAAAATTCTAGCTTTCCTATCCCCCCCTTCCTAAGCAGGAAGGGGGGGTCATTAAGCGGAATTCAATTGGAAACAGAGCATATCACCTGATCCCAATTTTTACCGATCCATTATAATCTTTAACAGGCGGCCATGTAAACGGTCATTTGCAGCCAAAATTTCGCCCGCCGTCAATGCCGGATTTTTGCTGCCCAAAGATGTGACAAACCCGCCCGCCTCTTTGACCAGCAAGATACCCGCCGCCACGTCCCAGGCATTTAGGTTATATTCAAAAAATCCGTCAAACCGACCCGCCGCGACATAGGCCAAATCCAACGCCGCCGAGCCATAACGCCGAATACCAGCCGTCATCGGCATCAACCGCGCCAGGATGGGCAAATAATGATCCTGGCTGCCATGTCCCAAAAAAGGCGTGCCAGTGGCGATCAAGGCTTCGGATAATTCGGTGCGCCCTGCCACCCGCAAGCGGCGGTCATTCATAAACGCCCCGGCCCCGCGTTCAGCCCAGAAGGCCTCGTCCTTAATTGGGTCATAAATCACTCCGGCGACCAATTCGCCCTCGCGTTCCAAGGCAATGGATATGGCAAAATGGGGAATGCCATGGAGGAAATTCGTGGTGCCATCCAACGGATCAACGATAAAGCGATGAATGCCATCGCCCACAATTTCGTTCCCGGCTGATTCCTCGGCCATAAAACCGTAATCGGGGCGGGCATGGAGCAATTCTTCGCGCAAAGTGCGCTCGGACGCCAAATCCGCGTTCGAGACAAAATCGGCTGGCCCCTTGCGCGAGACTTGCAATTGTTCAATTTCGCCGAAATCGCGTTTTAAGCGCCGCGCCGCTTTTTCGGCGGCACGAATCATAATATTCACGGTGGGGGAACGCACGGCCATTTTGGTCACAAACCTTAGATTAATGCGGCGGGTTAGCCTTTGAAGCGTTCACTGTAAGTACAATCGGCGGTATTGACGACGATTTTGGTGCCGGCCTCGATATGGGGGGGAATTTGCACCCGCATCCCGTTCGATAATTTGCCGGTTTTGTAACTGGACGAAGCGGTTTGTCCCTTGACCACCGGATCGGCTTCGACAATTTCCAGCACGACGGTTTGGGGGAGGGTCACGCTGATCGGGTTGCCTTCATATAAAGACATCGAAACCTTCATGCCATCCTGGAGGAATCCCGCCGATTCGCCGATCAAATCGCGCGGTACCTGGATTTGCTCGAAAGTTTGTTGATTCATAAAAGTGAGTGATTCATCATCGCCGAACAAAAATTGGAAATCTTCTTCGTCGATGCGTACACGCTCCACCGTCTCGCCCGAACGAAAGCGTTCATTTAATTTGGTGCCGACCGTAAGGTCGCGGAGTTCCACCTGCACAAAAGCCCCGCCTTTGCCGGGGGTGATGTGCATGGCTTTGATGACCGCCCATAATTTGCCGCGAAATTCCAGCACGTTGCCTTGTCGCAGTTCATTTGCATTGATTTTCATGATTAATATCGCATCCACGTTTGGTAAAGTTTCTTGACCGATGGCAAATTTTTAGGACATGTTCAAACCCTCCTTTAGGATACTCTGAACAAGTCTCAAAAACAAAAAAAAAATGGCATTTGCGAGCGGGCGGCTTCGCCCGCGAAGCAATCCAGTAGCATCTTGAAATCGTTAGATTTTTCTGGATTGCTTCGCGGCTTCGCCGCTCGCAAATGCGCGGCTCTTGTGGCAAAAAAGGGACTTGTTCAGACCTTCCTAAAGAAGGGGGGGTCAGAGATTTTTTCGCCTTATTCAAACCCTCCTTTAGCATTGTCAGGCACAAAATGCCAGTGTCAAATACCCGATGAAAAATACACAAATTCGTGGCTCGGTTCAGGCGAAGCTGTGCAGCCCTTATTAAATCGCTTGAAATTAACCGAATAAAAAGGTAAAATAGATGCGAATTTAAAGGAATGAGAAAATGGAAATTACCGATTCACGCCGCATCAACGCCCCGCGCTCTGCCGTGTGGGAGGCCTTAAATGACCCGGATATTCTGGCCCAAGCCATTCCGGGTTGCCAGGGATTAACCAAAACATCCGCCTCGGAGATGGAGGGGGTGGTGGCCGTTAAAATTGGCCCGGTCAGTGCCAATTTCAAGGGCAAAGTCACATTGTCCAATCTGAACCCGCCGCAATCCTATCAAATTGATGGGGAGGGTTCGGGCGGTGTCGCCGGTTTCGCCAAAGGCGGAGCCAAAATCCGCCTCGAAGCCGATGGCGAGGATGTGACTTTGTTGCATTACACCGTCACCGCCCAAATTGGGGGCAAATTGGCGCAGTTGGGGGCGCGCTTGGTCGAAGGCACCGCCCGCCGCCTGGCCGGAGAATTTTTCGATAAATTTTCCGAACTCATCGGCACCGAACCGGTTGAATCGGGTGAATCGGTTGAATCGAGCAGACCCGCGCCCGTCGCCCCAAGTTTGCGCGTACCGGTGCAAAAAGCCTGGGATTACCGACTTTTTACCAACCGCCTGCCCGCCCCTTATCCCATTGCGGTGGGCGGGGTGTTGGTGGTGGTGGCGGCGGTGTTGTGGTTTATGTTGCATTAACCGTGCCTGAATTTGTGGCGTATACTCTGCCATCTCTTTCTACTTGGGGTGGGACTGATTAAGCCCTAAAAGTTACTGACTTCACCTAAGGAAGGTGTGAAGTAGCCCTAAAAAAGGAGCGTCATTACCCGCCGCGCTGTCCGTGAATAACGGACAGCGCGTGTCGGGTAATCCCCCAGGAGTATTGTTGACAAAAACTCCTAGGGGATTACCCAACTCAGACTGCAAGCGGAAATCCGCTTGCAGTCTGGTGGGTAATGACGCTTCTTCGAGTTCATAAACTGTTTTGACCTGTGCAGACCATCCCTAAGCGGAAAAGCGGCATAAACGTGAATTTTCTACGACACGGTTTATATAATGAAAAATAACAAGCAAATCTGGCGCAAAGATATTGATGGCCTGCGCGCGCTGGCGGTGTTGGCGGTGGTCGCCTTTCATTACCAATTTGCCCATAATGAAATGGGCGGTGGTTGGTTAGGTGTCGATATTTTCTTTGTCATATCGGGGTTTTTAATTACACCGATGTTATTGGCGGCGGATAATTTTTGGGATTTTGTCGAATTTTGGGGCCGGCGGGCGCGGCGCATCTTTCCGTCGCTGATTTTGACTTTGGTTTTGGTGGGGGGGCTGGGCTATATTTATTTGCTGCCTGGCGAATTTGCTCAATTGGCAACCGAGGCAACATTTGGCGCTGGGTTTGCGGCCAATTTCTTTTATTTACACAAAATTGGTGAATATTTTGAAAACCAACGCGGGTTGAATTTTTTATTGAATTTATGGTCATTGGGAGTCGAAGAGCAATATTACATCATATTTCCATTTATTATATGGGCATTGCGGCGGCAAAAATGGGCGATTAAATTTGGCGTTATTGCCATTTTGGCGGTGATTTCTTGGTTGTTTGATTTATATACTGCATCATCCAACAGCAGCGCGGGTTTTTATTTGCCCTATACGCGGTTTTGGGAAATTTTGGTGGGGTCGGGTTTGGCGGTTTGGTTGTCGCATCCGAAACTATCGTCCTCTCGGCTTAATCCAAGCATGAAACTTGCCGATTTTCTCAGTCTGCCACGACAGGAATGGCGGAACATCGTTATCGCTGAGATTTTGTGTATTTTTTCGTTGATTATCTTGCTGTGGGCGGTTGGAAAATCAGCGGATGATTCTAGCGGATTATTAAGAATTTTACCCAATAACCTGGCCTGGCAAACCCTGCCGATTGTGGCGGTGACCGGTGTTATCCTATTTTTTGCACCCCATAGTTTTATATACCGTTTGGTGATGGGTTTTCCGATTTTACGTTATATTGGACTCATAAGTTTTCCGCTTTATTTGCTGCATTGGCCCTTGATTAAATTCAACCAAGTTTTTCAAATCAATACGGAAGAAAGCAAGTGGGTATTACTTGCTGTGGCGGTGATGTTATCGGCGGCATTTTATCATTTGGTTGAAACGCCAATCCGAAGATTTAAGGCAAAACGGGTTTTATTACCGGCTTCGGCGGTTTTATTATCGTGCGGGGCTGGTTTTTATATTATTTCACAACAACATTTCCCCACCGCCGCCCTTTATTGGCAGAATCCGGCCCAAATTGCCTGGCTGAATAAAGCCAACCAGGCGGCCAGCGACCAAAAATTCTATGATGGTTATATGGATAACAGCATCAATAATATCAATTTTAAGCAGAATCACGCGGGTGATAAAGATATTACTTTGCTTTTTGGCAACAGCCATGCCTATATGATGCTTCCCCATTATTTAACTTCATCAAAAAACATCGGCTTATTTACAGGTGTGGGCTGTGGATTTTTTATCATTGCCCATAACAGTCAAAAATGTGCAGATTTCAATCATAATGCGGAAATATTGGCATCATCGCCGCAGGTTACGACCATTATCATTGCCTATCATTGGCAATATTACGACACCCGCCTGACCGGCCCGGAATTAGAAGGCCGTCCCTTGGTTATTCTCGATCATGGGGCATACCGTCCCTTTACCGTTGCTGATCGTGAGCGTGTCTTTGCCGCCCAGACCGATTTCATTAAACGCCATATCGCGCAAGGGAAAAAAGTCGTGTTGGTCGGTTCGCCTCCCCTTAATGTAGGATTTCATCCTCTTTGGCATGAATATTTTATCCGCAATTGGTTTTCCTTGCCGCATGTGGTCGAGGCGACCTGGGTACCCGGCCCGATCAATGAAGACTCGCCTTCCGACCTTACTTTCACCCGCCAAAGATTGATCAAAATGGCGAAAGCAACCGGCGCAAAATACATCGATCCGGTGAATTATCTTTGCCGCACCGATCCCGCCCATCAAGCGCAATATCTTAATGGTTTCACGCCCGAACATTACGAATGTCGCCGCCTGACCGATGATGGCGAATTTACCCACAGCGATTACAGCCATTACACCGCCAGCTATGCCCGCAATGCCGCCTGGATGGATGAGATTATCAAATAATTGAAGTTGGTATAAAACCGCCTAATACCTCACCTCATCGCCGATTGTGATGCGGAATCGGGCGACGGTACCGCCCGCCAATTCTAACACCGCCATGACCGCCCCGCCGCTAGCGATAGGAGTTAAGTCCAAGGGCTGGGCATTTTCATGAATAGAAATGATCTTGCCACCCGCAGCGATGAAAATTATGTCGAGCGGGATGACCGTGTTTTTCATCCAAAACTGCACGCGCTGTGGCTGCCGATATAGGAATATCATCCCGCCCGCATCCGGCAATGACGTGCGATACATTAATCCTTGGTTATGTTCGGCCTCCGTCACGGCATGTTCAACCATAAATTGTTTAACCGCTCCGTCTCGCCCGGTAATCGACAGGGGATATTTTTTGCCGACGGCAATATCCTGGGCCGTGGCGGGGAATGGTTGCAAAAGCGACATTGCCAGGCCGCACAGCAACCAAGTCAACCATATTGCGGTTAAAAATTGGCATTTGCGAGCGGGCGGTCTCGCCCGCGAAGCAATCCAGAAAAATATTGAAATTGCTGGATTTTTCTGGATTGCTTCGCGGCTGCGCCGCTCGCAAATGCAGTTAATTGGATTCTGAGACCGGTTCAGTGCTTCCTTAACGTAGGAGAAAGTCACGGCTTGACCTCCAATGCTTCGGGGGGAAGAATCATTAAATGAGAAAATTCCGTCCACAGCAACGCGGTCTCAATCCGCGTGGCGGGAAAAATCTGCCGCACCAATTCGGCATAGATGGCCAATTGGGTGCGATATTCCGGGCGGATGTCGGCGGCGAGGCGCGGCGGATTAAGGTCGGTCTTAAAATCAAGGATCAAGATTTTATCCTCAAAGCGAACGACGCGGTCAATCCGGGCCAGGACATAGCGACCAAAAGCCCAACCGGCGATTTCCTGCTCCACCAAATTCGCGGCGGCGAACAGGGCGGCTAGGGCGGGATTCTGCCATAAAGCCAGTAATTTCGCCAATTCGCTCTGAATTTGCGCCGCATCCCAACCGGTTTCCTGGCGCATAAGCCAGGCCCGGCCCAAATTTTCGCGCAAACTGGGCGGAAAATCGGGCAGGATTTGCATTAATCCATGCAGCACCTCGCCGCGTTTAAGGGCGGCAGCCCGTTCGGGCGCGATGAGTGCGTCCGGCGGCAAGGCAGCGGAATCATAATCTGGGGTTGATTTATCTGGGGTAAACTCATCCATTGCGTCATGATCCCCCTCGCGGGGGGGAGAGGCCGGATCATCATCGATGCCGGAAATTGCCCCCGGAATAGTACCAGGAATTGTACCAGGCCTGGCATCAGAACCGCCCCCGCCCTGATCCTCAAGCGGCGGAGCGGAGGGGTCAATAACAGGGTCGGGCAAAAAATCGAACGCGGGCAAAGCGTCAATTTCGCCCCAGACCGCGCCTTCCCCCTGCCAATCCGCCAAACCGGTGAAAGAAAAATCATATTTATACCCAGGCGGTGGCGGCGGCCAGGATTCATCGTCCTCCTCATCGCGGTTTGGCATCATGGCCAGTTCAATCAATTTATACCAACTGCCGTCATCGGGGTCGCGGGTTTTGCACCAACCGGCGACAATCAACCAATCCGCCGCCCGCGTCAAAGCCACATAAAGCAGGCGATAATATTCCTCCATTTTGTCTTTTTGCGTTGCTTGTTTGACCCGGTCGGTAAAATCATCGGCTTCTTGGCGGTTGGCCGGCCAGATCGGGCCGAAATCCCCATGCCAATAGAGGTCTTCCTGTTTTTTGGGCAGGCTGGTGGTGTCGGGCAAAATGACGATGGGGGCCTGCAAGCCCTTGGTGCCATGAACCGTCATGATGCGGACTTCGTCATGGCGTTCGGCTGGGGCTTGCCCCTGGTTTTGTCCCAGTTTCTGTCCCTGGGCTTGCCCCTCGGTCGCCTGGGTGAAATCGCGTTTGATTTCGGGATGGCCGAGGTCAAACCAGTGCAAAAATCCTTGCAGGCTGGGCGGTTCGGCTTGTTCATACAGCAAGGTTAAGGATAATAATTCATCCAAGGGATCGCGCATCTCCTCACCCAAAGCCGCGAGGATTTTTTGCCGCCCCTGATGGCCTGACAATATTTCGGCAAAAAATTCATAGGGTTTCACGAAATCGGCGCGATAGAGCCAAAATGACAATAATTTGACGGCATCTTTAAGGCGCGGCGGCGCGTCGCTGGGCGCGGCCTGTTCCCGCAAATGCGACCAGAGTGATTTATGCTTGCGGTTAAGCGCGAGTTGCTGCAATTCTGATTCATTAAGACCAATCAAAGGCGATTTCAACAAACAAGCCAAGGTAAAATCATCGTCGGGCAGCAAGGCAAAACGCGCCACCGCCAACACATCTTGGATCGCCAAAATTTGATCGAGATAAAAGCGATCTTGCCCCGCCACCGGAACGCCGCGTTGTTTAAGGGCGGACACTAATTCGGCGGCAAAATTGGTGGTACGGCGGCGCACCAACACCAAAATATCGCCCGGCCGAATCGGGGTTTGGCGGTCGGGGAGGAGGGTTTTATGCCGCAACCAACCGGCGATGCGCTCGGCAATCGCCGCGGCCAAGGCTTGGCGGGGCGAGATATGCCGACCCGATGGCGGGGTTTGCGGCCAAAAATTGACCAGGCCAAGGGGCGTATCGGAGGGCGTATCAGGGGACGCATCGGGGGAAGTACCAGAGGCGGCACCAGGGGTTGCGTCGCTTGGCTGCGATGGCGGCGGGTCGGTCGCCTCGGTCGCTTCAGAGGAGGCGGCGGCGGCGGCGGCGGCGGCACCGCGGGCGACCGGCCATAATTCCACCACGCCGGGCCGGGTCTGGCGGATCGGAGAATGTTCCAATTCCCTGGTGTATAACAAACTCCCAAGTGCGGTTTCATGGCGAAAAACCTGATCAACCAAGGAGAGAACCACCGGCACCGAACGGAAATTAAACTCAAACGGTACGTCGCGCCATTGTTTTTGTCCTGCCTTGGCTCGTTGGCTTAAATTCTGTCGCATATAAGCGAAACTGCGAATATCCGCCCCTTGGAAACTATAGATCGATTGTTTGATGTCGCCGACCACGAACAGGCTGCGGGCGGGATCACCCGCGCCCTCGCCGGAAAAAAATTCATCGACCAATTGCGCAATCACTTGCCATTGTTGCGGGTTGGTGTCTTGGGCCTCATCGACCAAGACATGTTCGATGCCCTCATCCAACTTAAAATGCACCCAATTCGCCCCTTGGTCGGCGGCCAAAATCTGGGCTGTGGCGGCAATTAAATCGTCGTAATCCATCCGATTCGCGGCGTGTTTTTTGATGGCATAATTATTTTGAATCGCCACCCCAATTTGCAGGATCGACGCCGATAAGACAAAATTCTGCAAGGCCAGGCGTTGCCGGCGGGTGGCGATAAAGGCTTTTTGCTCATGCTCTAAAAAATTGGCAAAATCGGTATGTTTGGCGGCAAATGCTTTGGTGAGCATTGATTTGCGCGGTTCTTTATTTTGGGTGAGAAAAATATCTTCAAATTGGTAAAAATTCAAGCGATCACGGTCATTTTGCTCGGCATCGACGACGATGGCGATGCGCTCAGCAAGTTTTTGTTCCGTCACTTTGTCGCTTTTTTGCAGATAAGGCAACAACAAAGCAAATTGCGCAAACACCAAACGGCGACGGCAATCGCTCAGAAATTCTTGGTCAAAATCGACATGGTGGCGCAAGTAACGGCGAAAATTCAAATCGCTGGCGGGATTTTCCTCCGCCGCCTGGCCCGCCGCCTGAGCGGCTTGGTCAGAGGAGCCAGAGGGGGAGGCGGCCAGGGAGTCGGACTGGGAGTCGGACTGGGAGTCGGACTGGGGCGCGGCCAGGGGAGCGGGCAAGGTGACGCCCATCGCCGCCGCCAGACCGTAAATTTTGCGATATAAAGCGGCATCGTCAAATAAAATATCATGTAAATCGGCGGATTTCTGATTAAACGCCTCAATCATTTTTTGGAATTGGCTGATTTCCAAGCGGTCAATCAATAAATCGAGAGCCAAAGCGAGGGGATGATTGGGCTCGCGGCGAATATGGGTGATGACCGTGTCGCGGGCGGCGGCCAGCATGGCATTTTGCTCGATCTCGGACATGACGATGAATTGCGGCGACAATCCCGCCTCGAACGGAAAGCGGCGCAACACGGCCTGGCAGAAACTGTGGATGGTTTGGATTTTAAAGCCGCCCGGCGTGTCCAGCACCTGGCCAAAAATCTGCCGCGCCCGCAGGAATTGTTTTTGCCGGTTGGGGCTTGGCGCGGCAAAATCCTCGCCGGTTAGGGCGGCGAGTTCTTGACCTAAATTCGCATCATCTTGGTGGCTCCATTGCGATAATTTATTGACCAAACGCGCGGCCATCTCCGCCGCTGCCGCTTTGGTAAAAGTGAGGCACAGGATACGTTCTGGCTTTACCCCAAGCAGCAACAGGCGCAACACCCGATCGGTCAAAACCCGCGTTTTGCCCGAACCCGCCGAGGCCTCCACCCAGACCGAATAATGCGGGTCAGAGGCTTCATTTTGCCTGCCCGTCGCCGCCAGGCTTGGATCATCCGTCACGCTTTGCATAGGGCTTGCCGTTAATATTGCCGCATTAATCCGACCAGTACGCCTTGGATTTTGACGCGGTCTTGGCTGAAAATTTGCGTCTCATAATTGCGATTGGCGGGTTCCAGCGCAATCATATTGGCGCGGCGGCGGAAATGTTTTAGCGTCACCTCCGCCTCATCGACCAAAGCCACGACAATTTGCCCGGTTTCGGCTTGGTTGCTGGCTTTGATGACGACAATATCGCCATCCATAATCCCATCCTCAATCATCGATTCGCCTTCAACCCGGAGGGCGTAAAACTCGCCCGATCCGACAAATTGCGGCGGCAACATGACGCGATCTTGTTCGTTGCGCAAGGCTTCAATCGGGGTGCCGGCGGCGATTTTGCCAAAATAGGGGACGCTAAACCCATCGCGTCCCAACAAACTGGTGGTCTTGGCTTGGGCCGAGCGCGCCAAGGCGGTGCTGGATAACGCGGCATTGGATAACGCGGCATTGGATAACGCAGACTGGCGTCGTGGCGTGACCTGGGTGGGGGCAAAGGGCGCGTGACCCGTCCCCCCCGTCCCCCGTTCCGCCGCCAGGTTATCCTGGGCGATGGCGGGGGCGGCGATAGCAGGGGCGGCGATGGCGGTTGGCGTGCTGGTGATGTTATGACCGGGCGGCATCCGCATGATTTCAATTGCGCGGGCGCGGTTGGGCAGGCGGCGGATGAATTTCCGTTCTTCCAAGGCCGTGATCAAGCGGTGAATGCCCGATTTGGAATGCAGGCCAATTGCCACCCGCATTTCGTCATAAGACGGGCAAATGCCATGTTCATGCAAATGGCGATCAAGATAAATCAGCAATTCCGATTGGCGATGTGTCAGCATTTGGTTGCCCCTTTCGTACTCCAAGGACTTCTGTCTCATATCACAGAGGTTTCGTTCTAAACTGGTTCTTGATTTATCTTGCGACGCGAACGAATTGTCAAGCGTTAATTTTGGTTAAACCCCAATCGGAAAGGGTAAAAATTCGACCAGACTGCCGGCGGCGGCGGCGGCGGCCAAAGGCGGGCGAATGACCAAGCCATCGGCTGCGGCCAAAAATGTCATCATTGAACTGTCTTGCCGGTCAAAACATTCCACCCTTTTCTCGCCCTTGGCGGTGGCAACCAAACGGGCGCGGAGATAATCCTGCCTTTGATCATTCGCCGCCAAGGGATAAGCGAGGGCGATGGGTTGGGTGGGGTGCGGCGCAAATTCCCGCCCCAATAAATATTGAAGCGTCGGCCAGACAAAGAGCAACCCACACACCGCCGTCGAGACCGGATTGCCCGGCAGACCAAAGAACGGAATATTTTGGTACCGGCCAAAAATAATCGGTTTGCCCGGCCGCATCGCCATTTTCCAAAATTCCAAGGCCAGGCCGCTTTGCCCCAGGGCCGATTTCACCAAATCATAATCGCCGACCGAGGCTCCGCCGGTGGTGACCATAAGATCGACCTGGCGGGCGGCGGCGGCGATGGCTTGCAAATGGTCGCTGTGATCGCTGGCAATGTCGAGCATCACCGGCTCCCCACCGGCGGCGGCAATTAATCCCGCCAAATAATAGCCATTGCCGCCGATAATTTTACCTAAAGCCGGGGTTTGGCCGAGGCGCAAAATTTCATCGCCCGTCGCCAAGATACCGACGCGCGGTTTCATTCGCACCGCCAAAGTCGCATAATTCGCCGATGCCGCCAAAGCCAAATCACGCGCCGAAAGGCGACGGCCTGGCGATAACAGGATTTGCCCGTGTTGATAATCCAAACCCATCGGGCGGATATGGCGGCCAGGCGTCACGGGTTGTTTGGCAATAATATAAGTTTTTCCCGTCTCGCTCTGCGCCTCACTATCCCCGCCTGCGCGGGGATAGTCGCAACCGCTCGACGGGTGAGTATCCTCTTGTAACAAGATGGCATCCGCGCCCGCCGGCACCACACTGCCGGTGAAGATGCGGTAACATTGCTGAGGTGCGAGCGGGGGAAGCCCTTCCGGTGACCGTCCCGCCGCAATCTCGCCCATGACCCGCAATTTTTGCCCTGGGACGGTGGGGGGGGCGTTGGGGTTCGGGTTTGCGTTCGTGGTCGGGTTGGTATCCGCCGCCCGCACCGCGTAGCCATCCATCGCCGACACTGCCGCCCGCGGTTGCGACCAGGGGGCTGTCACCGCTTCGGCCAGAGTACGCCCCTGCGCCGCCGCGAGCGCGACATGCTCAACCGGCATGATTGGATAGGCCGCCAGCGATTCCGCAATTTTTTTGGTTGCTTCATTTACGCTTAACATGATCATAAATCCCCCAGGAGGATTAATACCAAAAAAGGAGCGTCATTACCCGCCGAAATATCCGTGTAACGGATATTTCGCGTCGGGTAATCCCCAGGAGTATTATTCCTTAAAACTCCTGGGGGATTACCCAACTCAGACTGCAAGCGGAAATCCGCTTGCAGT
>JASGCR010000325.1 GCA_030054015.1 Candidatus Symbiobacter sp.
GCAAAAAATTCAAGCTTTTCTATCCCCCCCTTCCTAATCAGGAAGGGGGGGTCAGTGACTTTTGCTACTTATTCAGCCCTCCCCTACTCTGCCGCCCCGAACATGGTTTTGAGCCGCGACACGGCGCGTCCAAGGCCGGTGCTAAGGCGATCCGCGGCTTTTAATTTCTGCTTAATTTCGCGCAAGACCTGTTCGGCCTGGGCCAGATCAATCTGGCAGGTACCTGCCCCGTCATGACCGCCGCCGCCATAATCCAGCATGATGGTGCCAATCGCGGCCTTGGATGCGCGATTGATGATGGATTTGCCGACCGCAAACACGACTTTGTCCTTGGTCGGATTGAGCAGGCGGTGAATCGAGACTTCGCATTCAGGGAACACCGCATAAACCAAAAAGCGGTTGCCGGCATAAATGGTTTCTTCTTGGTGGTAATCGACGATGGCGATTGTCCCCTCCATCTGGACACAGCGGCGCAATTGTTGTTTGGCGAGTAAATTATGCTCGTGATATAAATCGACCCGTTCCTTGACATCGGGCAAGAGCAGGATTTTATCGACCGAATAATGGCGGCAATAATCAATCAAATCCATCATAAGTTGCCTATTCGGAATGGCAAAATCGCGGAACCGCCCCAGGCCGGTACGCGAATCCATAATAAAATTGAGCAAAGTCCAATCTTTGGGGGCCAAAATATCTTCGATGCTAAAATTGGCCGAATCCGCTTGGTCGACCGCCGTCATCAAATCGGTCGGTATGTTGAGAAAGCGCGATTTGCCGCCATAATAATCATAAATCACCCGTGCGGTCGAGGCCGCCTCGGCGACCGAAATATGATTGACATTTTTGCGGCCCAGCCGATGCTGTTCGGAAGGATGATGATCAAAGGCCAGATGCACCCCGTCGACATAGGGCAAATTGGTGGTGATGTCGCGGTCGGTGACCGCAATCTTGCCATCTTGCATGTCTTTGGGATGTGCAAATAATATATCGTCAATCATGCCCAGTTCTTTGAGCAAAATCGCACAAACCAACCCATCAAAATCCGAACGTGTGATGAGGCGATATTTCTTCTCGTTCATGACTATCCTCGTTGTCAAATGAGGTCAGGGCGGCATGATGCCAATGCCAATAAGGCGGGGTTTCAGTGCCGCACGATCCTGTTCAAATTGATTAAATGATATTTACGTGCAAAAATCAATCTCTATTCGATTTAAAAATTAAGGATAAGGAAGCTTCTATGAATCCCCCCCCATCGCGCCGTCAAAAACCCCTACGCATTCCCGATTTGGCTTATTTAGAGCGGGTCGCGCTGTGGTATCTAGAGCGTTATGCGGCATCGCGCATGATGTTGCGCCGCGTCCTTATGCGGCGGGTAGATCGTGCGGTGCGGGCCGAGCTTTTGGATGCCGCAATAGGCCAGGCCTGGGTCGAGCAGGTGATCGCAAAATCGGTGGGTTTGGGCTATGTCGAGGATGAAAATTTCGCCCGCACCCTGGCCGCCCGTCTCAACCAGGCCGGTCGCTCGCACCGCCAAATTGATGCCGCCTTGCGCCAACGCGGCCTGGAGGATGCGGCGCGGGCGGAGGCCTTTGCCCATCTCGCCCGCGAAGCCGATGCCAACGGGGATAACCCGGAATGGCTGGCGGCACTGGCCTTGGCGCGGCGGCGGCTGCTGGGGCCTTATCGCACCACCCCCTTGCCCGATGATCCCGCCCAAGCCGCTTCGCGCCGTCGCCAGGAATTTGCGGTGTTGGCGCGGGCAGGGTTTCGCAGCGAGTTGGCGCGGCTTGTGGTTGAGGGTGAAGAAACCTACCCTGGTTAAAAGGCCGGTTTAAACGGCCTGGTTAAAAGGCCTGGTCAAAATTTCGTTGCCTGCGAAAATGGATCATGATGTACTGAGTTTGGGGATAGTCTGGTCAAGGAAATGAGCAACATGCGTAAATTTCGGATGATTAAAGAATTGCCTTTAACCAAACGGCAGATTCGTAATTTTTGCGTTAAACATCATTTGGTGAAATTGGCAAGTATTGATCCAAATCAATTAATCATGCTGCGCGAGGGCTGTGTTTCGGCTTTTTTGATTGATTTTGAAAAAGATTATCCGGCTTCTTTATCGGATGTTGTTCAGGTCGAGATTGCGCTTGAGAAAATGCTAAAAATGCACGATCAAATTGATATTCGCTCGCCTGGGGAGCTTTACACGCCAGAAATCACCAAAAATGTGCTGGCGACGGCAAAGTATTTCTATGAATAATACCGAACAGCGCCGCAAATATTTAGACGCATTGGTCGATTCGCTTAACCGGGTTAAGCGTTTTACCGACGGGTTGAAACGTCAGGATTTCATGCAAAATGAATTGGTCATCTATGCGACCATGAAAGCCCTGCAGGACGCCTATAGCGCGGCCATCGAATTGTCGCGTTTAAGTCACAAAAAACCGATTAAATTGGATTGGGAGGGATTAAGAAAAAAAAGGAACAAGTTTGCCCATTCGATTGGCGACGACATAGAACCTGATTTTGTCTGGCAAGAAGCCACCGTCACAGCCAAAAAAATCCTAAAAATAATTGAAGAAAACCTGCCGGATTCGTAGCTTGGTTCAAAATTAATTCAAAGAACTTCAATAAGTTAGTGTCATGACGGGAGCGTCATTACCCGCCGCAAAAAAAGGGAGCAATAAAAAGGGAGCGTCATTACCCGCCGCCTTATTCGTGGAACGAATAAGGCGAGTCGGGTAATCCCCCAGGAGTTT
>JASGCR010000326.1:0-2589 GCA_030054015.1 Candidatus Symbiobacter sp.
TAGATTTTTTCAATCACCAACCCCCCCTAGCACCGCTAAGGGCTTCGCCCTAAGCGGTGCTTTCCCCCCCTTCCTAAGCAGGAAGGGGGGGTCAGTACGACTTAATCAGACTCTCCCTAAGCAGGAAGGGGAGGGCATGACAGAATTCATTAGGCAACAGAGTAAATAATCTTCACCCCCCCTCATTTGCGGGCTTGGGCAATGGCAGAAGCCAAAGATTTAACCAAATGCCCAATCGGTGCCAGAAATTGCGGCAAAGGCAAAGCGGGTTTGCCATGACGATCCAATCCGGGCAAAATCTGATCGACGATGCTTGAGCCCACCACCACCCCATCGGCGATGCGGGCGATGTCGGCTGCTTGGGCTGGGGTTTTGACGCCAAACCCGACCGCGATCGGCAATGAAGTGTGGCGGCGCAACCGCGCCACATTCTCGGCGACCGCAGCGGCCGTGGCCGATCCGGCACCGGTAATGCCCGTGATCGAAATATAATAAACAAAACCGCTCGCCCCCTCAAGCACCACCGGCAGACGCGCATCATCGGTGGTCGGGGCCACCAGGCGAATAATATCGAGGCCAGCTTTGGCGGCATCATCCCATAAATCGCCGCGTTCTTCGGGCGGGACATCGACGACAATCAGGCCATCCACCCCAACGCGGCGCGCCTCGGCGGTGAATTTTGCCGCCCCATAGCGGTAAATCGGGTTAAAATACCCCATCAAGATGATCGGGGTGTGGTTATTATCGCGGCGGAAACGCTCAACCATCCCCAAAATTTTCGGCAGCGTCATCCCCGCCGCCAAAGCCCGCAAACCCGCCGCTTCAATGGTTTTGCCATCCGCCATCGGGTCGGAAAAGGGCATCCCCAATTCGATCAGATCAACCCCAGATGCGGGCAAAATGCGCAAAATTTGCTCGGAATGGTCAAGATCGGGGTCGCCCGCCATGATAAAACTGATCAAAGCAGCGCGATTTTCCCCCGCCAGGCGGGCAAAGCAGTCGGCAATACGGGTCATATTGACACTCCTAATTTTTCTTGGCCTAATTTTTCTTGGCCTAATTTTTCTTGGCCCAATCTTTCCGCGACGGCGAAAATATCTTTGTCGCCGCGCCCGCATAAATTCATGACGATAATTTTATCCGCCGCCAATGTCGGTGCCAGTTTCATTACCTGGGCCAAGGCGTGGGACGGCTCCAAGGCCGGAATAATCCCCTCTAACCGCGCGAGCAACTGAAACGCCGCTAACGCCTCGTCATCCGTGGCAGAGACATAATTGACCCGCTTCATGTCATACAACCAGGCGTGTTCGGGGCCGATGCCAGGATAATCCAACCCAGCCGAGATCGAATGGGCATCGATGATTTGTCCAAATTCGTCTTGCAACAAATAGGTGCGGTTGCCGTGCAGCACGCCCGGTGCACCGCCATTCAAAGATGCCGCATGTTTGCCGCTGGCCAGGCCGTGGCCGCCCGCCTCGACCCCATACATGGCGACGGATTCATCATCCAAAAACGGGTGAAACAAGCCCATCGCATTGGAACCGCCGCCAATGGCCGCCACGAGATAATCGGGCAAGCGTCCCTCCGCCTCAAGGATTTGCTGGCGCGTCTCGGCCCCAATTACCGATTGAAAATCCCGCACCATTTCCGGATAGGGATGCGGCCCCGCCACGGTGCCGATAATGTAAAAAGTCGACTCGACATTGGTGACCCAATCGCGCAACGCCTCGTTCATGGCGTCTTTGAGGGTCTTGGTACCTGATTTGACCGGCACGACTTCGGCCCCCAATAATTTCATGCGAAACACATTGGGTTTTTGCCGTTCAATATCGACCTCGCCCATGTAAATATGGCAGGGTAAATTAAATAATGCCGCCACCGTGGCCGTCGCCACCCCATGTTGACCGGCACCGGTTTCGGCAATGATGCGGGTTTTGCCCATGCGTTTGGCGAGCAAAATTTGCCCGATGCAATTATTGATTTTATGCGCCCCGGTATGGTTCAATTCATCGCGTTTAAGATATATTTTCGCGCCGCCCAAATGCGCGGTCAGGCGTGGGGCGAAATAAAGCGGGCTGGGGCGACCGACATAATGCTTGAAATAGTAATCCATTTCATCGGCAAATTCGGGGTCGCGCCGCGCCTTTTGCCAGGCCTGGTCAAGCGCTAAAATAAGCGGCATCAAGGTCTCGGCCACATAGCGACCGCCATAAATGCCGTAATGCCCAGCCTGATCCGGCCCCCGCCGCAGCGAGTTATGCCCGTGATGGCTGTTCTTGGCCAGAATACCCCGCATTAAGACCGAATCCACTGACGATGTCCCCATGCTATTTTCCCGTTACCCAAATTGCTGCGCCCTGGTCATTATAATACTCTGAACGCGAACCCGTTAGACCAATCACACATCTTATACGATTTTCCGCGAATTTCAATTTTCAATTTTCGCGTGCTTAACGCCCCCTCAATTTTAAAAGGAAGCGCGTCAAAAAGAGAGCGTCATTACCCACCGCGTAGCCAAAGAGCGGCAAAAAAGGGAGCGTCATTACCCACCGCGTAGCCAAAGAGCGGCAAAAAAGGGAGCGTCATTAC
>JASGCR010000326.1:2689-2753 GCA_030054015.1 Candidatus Symbiobacter sp.
CCGCCGCGTAGCCAAAGAGCGGCAAAAAAGGGAGCGTCATTACCCGCCGAAATATCCGTGTAAC
>JASGCR010000038.1 GCA_030054015.1 Candidatus Symbiobacter sp.
GCCGCCAAGCTTCGGTTTCCCCCCCTTCCTAAGCAGGAAGGGGGGGGCAGTACGACTTACTCCGACCTTCCTTAAGGATTCGCCAAAGGAAAAACCATGAAAAATTTCGTCCAAGCAATCCGTGACGCCAAAGTAACGCCGCAAAATGACATCATAAAGGGCATGTTGTCATATCGGGTTTGGCTTATTCTGGCCTGGCATGAAACCAAGTTAAAATATCGCCGCTCGGTGATTGGGCCATTGTGGATCACTCTATCTACGGCAATATTGGTGGGATTTTTGGGGGTGTTATACGGAGTTTTGCTGCGCCAACCCATCAATGAATATTTGCCGTATTTGGCGGTGGGCTTGGTGACGTGGCAATTTATTTCGGCATCTTTAACCGAGTCTTGCGATACATTGATCAATTCCTCCATTTATATTCGCCAATTTAATCAACCCGTTACGATTTATTGCGCCAGGTATGTTGTACGCAATTACATTGTCTTGCTGCATAACATTCCGGTGGCGTTGATTGCCATATTTTGGTTTAAAGATTTTAACCTAATTAATTTAGTCCTCGCGGTTTTGGGTTATATTTTGCTGTTTTTTGAAATTATTTGGATCAATATTGTCTTATCGATTCTCTGTTTGCGATTCCGCGACATTAAGCAAATTGTTTTGAATTTGATCCAAGTGGCATTTTTTGTCTCGCCGATTATTTGGCAAAGAAATTCCCTGGGCAAATATGATTGGCTGGGCGACATTAACCCGGTGTTTCATTTGCTTGAAATTGTGCGCGCGCCCTTGTTAAACCAAGCATTTCCTTGGCTAAGCCTGTGGGTATTGCTGGCGGGCTTGGCGATTGGCTTTGTCGTCGCCGAATTATTGATGATGCGCTGCCGCAATCGGTTTTTTTATTGGCTGTAACGCCTGATAATGGTAATTTTTGACTCAAAATACCCCAAGGATGGATGTGATGGAAAGCATAATTCACGCCGAGCAAATTTCGGTGATTTATCCGATATTTCACAGCAACCAGCGTTCGCTTAAAAATGCGGTGTTAAATCTGTCCACCGGCGGGGTGATTGCCAAGGATTCGCGGCATCATTCGATTGTCACCTCGCTCGATGCCTTAAACCTCACCATTCGCCACGGGGAGCGGGTTGGCTTGGTGGGGCATAACGGATCGGGCAAGACGACATTGTTGCAAGTGATTGCCGGCGTGTCGGTGCCGGTGCGCGGGAAAATATCGGTCACCGGCAAAGTGGTATCCTTAACCGACCTTAATATGGGTTTTGATTTTGACTCCACCGGCTATGAAAATATTTATTTGCGCGGGGTGATGGAAGGCTTGTCGGGCAAAGCCATCAATGACCGCATGGATGAAATCGCGGAATTTAGCGAATTGGGGGATTTTCTCAATTTTCCCATTCGCACTTATTCGAGTGGCATGTTGATGCGGCTGGGCTTTGCCATTTCCACCAATATTGAACCCGATATTTTGATTATGGATGAGTGGCTCAGTGTCGGAGACAAAGGATTCCGCAAAAAAGCCCACCAAAGATTGCAAAATATTTTAAGCACTACCTCGATTTTGGTAATTGCCACCCATGATATGGATTTGATTAAACGGATTTGTACCCGCAAAATTACTTTGGCGCATGGCAAAATTATTGGCGACGAAGCCCTGGTTCCCACCAATGTCTTTGATGACGATGATGCGTGATAAGAGCCTGATTCAAAATTAAGAGTTATATTATGAATTTTAAGTTGCGTCTTACCCCGCCGCCTCGTTTACGAGGCGAGTCGGGGTATCCAGCTTGCTCGAAATGTCTATTTCGAGCAAAAAATTTGATTTTTGACGCGCCGACGCGCGTCAAAGCTGGATTCCCTTCTCGCTTGCTAAAGCAAGCGGCGGGTGAAGACGCGCTTACTCAACTTTTGATAATTATCGCACAGACTCTAAAAAACGTCGCAGCGCAATTATTTTGCATCTTTGAGGCTGTGCCACAACATGCCCATGGTCAAAAGCGGGGTGCGGAAGCGACCGCCGCCAGGAAAACGCGGCTGCGGCCATTTTTTCATCAGGTTAAAATCATCGCTTTCATTCGCGATGGCTTTGGCTAAGACCATGCCGGCGTGATTGGCCAGGGCAATCCCTTGACCGGAATAGCCCTGGGCATAATAAAACCCCGCCCCCAATTTGCCATATTGCGGCAAGCGCAAACGCGAAATGGCAATGAGTCCGCCCCAGGCATAGTCAACCGTCACCGATTTTAATTGCGGGAAAACCTTGGCCAGGCGCGGCATCAAAGCCGCCGCTATGTCGACGGGTTCTTTGCCGTTATAATTGGCGCGTCCGCCAAACAGCAACCGCCCGTCGATCGTGGGGCGAAAATAATCCAAAATAAAATTACAATCGGCGACCGCTTCTTGGCCGGGATAGATTTCGGCTAATTGCGCCGCCATAGGCTTGGTCGCCATAATGATGGAGGCCACCGGCATGACCAAACCGTTCATGGGCGGCACCAAACCGACTCCATAGCCATTGGTTGCTGACACCACATAATGCGCGCTGACGATGCACTCGATAGGCGGGTTGGACGGATGGGCCGGGTCGAAGGAACGGCAATGCAGGCGATAAGGAGAGGTGGGTTTACCGCTTATGCCCCCGGTTGCGCCCCTGGTTCTGCCCCTGGTTGCGCCCTTGGCCAAACCATCGCCCTCGATTCTGGTGATGGCGGTCTGCTCGGCAATTTTAACCCCTGCCGCCGCCGCCGCCGCCGCCAAACCCAGGCAATATTTCAACGGATTGATCGCGAATGAACGCAAATCCTGGCCCGCCCCAATATAACGCGGCGTTGTCATGGATTGCACCAAACGCTGCCGATCCCAAATAACCGTATTATAATCCTGGCATAATTTGACAAGCAAGGCTTGATCGCGGCGCAATTCTGCCATATGCCCAGGGATGATGGCGGCGGCGATGACGCCAGGCCTAACATCGCACTCAATTTTATATTCTTCGATGCGGGTTTTGACCAGATTCACCGCTTCGACGGAATAATTCCAGGCGATGCGAACCTCGTCCGGCGACAGCAAGCGTAATAAATTGGACAATCCCTTGCTATAACCCGGCGTTACCTGGCCGCCATTGCGACCCGATGCCCCGAAACCAATTTGCGATTTTTCAATTAAACGTACGGACAGGCCGCGTTTGGCCAGTTCTAATGCCGCCGACAAACCGGTAAAACCGGCACCTATCACCGCCACATCGATGGTTTCTGAGGATTGGAGGGGGGGATATAATCGGTCCCGTTTCACCGTGGCGGCGTAATAACTGGGCGGATAGTCAAAGTCCCGGTCACGTGAAGGATCATCGGGGTTGGTTTTTGGGGGGAGGGCGGTTGCTGCAGACATGCTTGGGCTTACCTATCAAAGGTGATATTCTGTTTAATTATTTCCTCCTGGTCGGTTGCGGTCAGGCGATCATGGGCTAGATTGAACCATCACATTGAACCACCACCGCGCCACGCACCCCAATTTAGAGCAGAGATGAGATTAAGGCAAGCTTTCCGTTGCTTCATGGCTTAACCCTAAGGGGAGATTAAAGGGCGGAATGGATAATTCCTCGTCCTGATCCGTCCCGGATTCTTGGTGCGGATGGTTAAAATGCGGATCAGAATGGTGTTGTTCATGCAGCAAGCGCGCGATCTGTAAACGGCGATAATCCTGATCATAGACGATACGTTCAAGGTCAATTTCAGAGTCAGTTGCAAACATAATCCCACATCCTTTCTTGTGAGCTCGGTTGTAATCACAATAAAGAACGAATGAAATAATTTGTCAATAGTCCTTTCAAAAAAGTCAAAAATTTATCGATTTTTTGTTAAGTTTCTTGTCTTCGTTGTATTGTCCGTTTAATTATCTTCAATTTGGCGTAAAACCTTGTACTCAGTTGCAACCCAACGGTTTACGACTTTCAAAGAAAACACCAATACATCAAAATCATCACCGTTTGGGGATTCCGTGACCAGATGTTCAATAAACCGAGATTACGCAATGCTTGATTGATTTTGTGATCACAGAAATATTACCCCGTTCAGGACAAAAATGGGCAAGTCGCAAGAGATTGGGGGGCGGAAATTAACCATTTATTTACCGACTAAGTCAGTTGGTCGATGTAACTGTTAATATCGCGTTCGGCCCCGCCAATAAATTGCAAATGAATGGTGGAGAGAGTCTTGCCGACCACTTTGGCATTCACTTCAAAATCGTCGCTAATGGTGACGCGGCAAATATCGCCGGATTTTAAGCCATCCAACCCAGAAAAATCCAGGCATAACCCACCGATGGAGATATTGCGTGCCGGGACTTCGAGGCTAAATCCATTAAAGAAAATCTCGAAATCCTTGTCCAGCGGTACCCGTGGCGCGTTGCGTTGCTGTTCTGACATGTGATTTACCCCAAATAACGGTTCGCATCTTATGAAACTAACTAAACCTAAGCTGTTAATTTATCCCATTTATGCAAATCATAATTGGGATATATTAAGAAAAGGTAAAAAATAAACCGCTTATTTGAGGTAAAACAGGCAGAATGGTCAATATTGTGACCCATCCTTCACGCGTGAGGGGGGAAAATTCTCGCGCGTTGTTATCGGCAAGGATTCGTCGTTTATGTTTACCAATTAAAATCGAAATTTACTGTGATAGCAAGGGTTATTTTTTGCGATATAACGACGCCGGGTCAATCAAGGGTGGGATTATTTCTTGCCATGAATCCGCCTGGGCCTGACGGAAAAAACAATTTTTACGCCCGGTGTGGCAGGCCACGCCGACTTGATCGACGCGCATCAACACCGCATCGCCATCGCAATCCAAAAATATGTCGCGTAAATATTGATATTGGCCGGATTCTTCGCCCTTTTGCCATAATTTTTGGCGTGAACGCGACCAGTAACAGACCCGCCCGGTGGTTAATGTCTGCACCAACGCATCCAGATTCATCCAGGCGAGCATTAATATCTCATGGCTGGTGGCATCCTGGGCAATGGCGGTGACCAGGCCATTTTCGCCGAATTGCACCTGGCGGGCCAGGGCGGCGGCATCGCTTCGGCTGAATTGGCGGGGTGAGGACGGCACTGAGACTGGCTTTCTTAGGTTAATTTTTACTTTTTTCGCTGGGGGTGACCACGAACCCGCTGTATAAACCGCAAACGGTCAATAAACCGAGGCTTCCTGCAAAGAAACGAATCATGGTCATTTCCTTCGCAAAAAAATATTGCCGTCCGACATATTATCGCCGTTATTTTTTATCCTCGGCTTTGTGGGTCACGACAAACCAGGTGAATAGGCCCATAAAGGCAAGAAACCCAAAAATTGTGATTAATCCCTGTACCATGTTCATTCCTTTCGCAAGAAGTAGCTAAGTATATGAGTAAATATCGAAGCGGCGATTAGGCCCAATATCTCCCACCAGGCTAATTCTAATCTACCAACCAGACAGGTGACAAGCGAAATCATCGACAGAGTGCCGACCGTGTCGCATGATTTGGCATATCCTTCGCGGTGGGCTTTGTTGAACATCGTTTCCTCGGAAGTTGATTTTTGTTATTTTGTGCGATTAAACGCGGTGAGTAAACAAGAAAAAAATCACATCTACTTACCGCGTTATAAATTTTCGCGTCATGGCGCAACGAAAGCGATGGAAAGACGAATCGCTGCAGGCCGCGCCTGCTTAATACCGATAATGATCGGTTTTGAACGGGCCGGTGGCGGCAATGCCCAAATAATCGGCTTGGCGCGGTGATAATTTGGTCAATTTCGCCCCAACTTTGGCGAGATGCAAAGACGCCACTTTTTCGTCCAAATGTTTGGGCAAAACATAGACTTTGCGTTCATATTTGCTGTGATTTTGCCACAATTCGATCTGGGCCAGGACTTGGTTGGCAAAGGACGCGCTCATGACGAAACTGGGGTGGCCAGTGGCACAACCCAAATTGACCAGCCGCCCCTTGGCAAGCACGATTAAACGCTTGCCATCGGGGAAGATGACTTCGTCGACTTGGGGTTTGACTTCTTCCCATTTATAATTATTCAAGGCCGCGATTTGGATTTCGCTGTCGAAATGGCCGATATTGCAGACAATGGCGCGGTCGTGCATGGCCCGCATGTGGTCGAGGGTGATAACATCGATATTGCCGGTGGCGGTGACGAAAATATCGCCTTGCGCGGCGGCCTCTTCCATGGTCACGACTTGATAGCCTTCCATCGCGGCCTGAAGGGCGCAGATGGGATCGATTTCGGTGACCATCACGCGGGCGCCTTGGCTGCGCAAGGAAGCCGCCGAGCCTTTGCCGACATCGCCATAGCCACAGACCACCGCGATTTTGCCGGCCATCATGACATCGGTGGCGCGTTTAATGCCATCGACCAAGGATTCGCGGCAGCCATAGAGGTTATCAAATTTCGATTTGGTCACGCTGTCATTCACATTAATGGCGGGGACGCGCAAACGCCCGGATTTCGCCATTTCGTATAAACGATGCACGCCGGTGGTGGTTTCTTCCGACAGGCCTTTGACGTGATCGAGCATTTCGGGATATTTGTCGTGCATAATGGCCGTCACATCGCCGCCATCATCAAGGATCAGATTGGGCCGCCACATATTGGGGCCACGTAAAGTTTGTTCGATGCACCACCAAAATTCTTGTTCGGTCTCGCCTTTCCAGGCAAAGACCGGGATGCCCGCCGCCGCAATCGCCGCCGCCGCCTGGTCTTGGGTCGAGAAAATATTGCAAGACGACCAGCGTACCGTCGCCCCCAAAGCGGTCAAGGTTTCAATCAATACGGCGGTTTGAATGGTCATGTGCAAACAGCCGACAATTTTGGCACCCTTAAGCGGTTGCGCGGCACCATATTCGGCGCGGAGAGCCATAAGGCCGGGCATTTCGGTCTCGGCAATGCGGATTTCCTTGCGGCCCCATTCGGCCAGGGATAAATCGGCGATTTTATAATCGGGGGTGGTGGACATGTTGGCTCCGATGGTTGGGTTGGTTATGTCAATATATCGATATGCGGATATGCTTATATGTTTATATTTTTAATCTGTCAACAGGCGTGACCTTACCAACCTGCAATGTTTAAAAAAAGCGCGTCATGCCCCGCCACGCTGACTAAAGAGCGTCATTACCCGCTACATTATCTGTATTAATAAGAAGGGCGTCATTACCCGACTCACATTATCCGTATTTAAAAGAAGGGCGTCATTACCCGACTCACATTATCCGTTTACGGATAATGTGAGTCGGGTAATCCCCCAGGAGTTTTGGGGAATAATACTCCTGGGGGATTACCCGACCGATTTATGCCGCTTCGCGGCAAAAATCTGCGGGTAATGACGCTCCCTTTTTGCCACTCTTGGTTGGGGGTAATGACGCTGTTTAGTCAGCGCAGCGGATAATGACGCTGTTTAGTCAGCGCGGCGGATAATGACGCACATCCATTTTAATTTTAAGGGGTGTCAAGATTCGCCGCCGATAATCTGGGATTGCCGCCACGAATATGCAGGGCTTGGTTGATTTGTTTTAATTGGGAATGAATATCGGTGATCGCTTCGCCCTGTTTCGCAATGGCCTCGCCTTGTTTGGCAATGGCTTCGCCTTGTTTGGCAATGGCTTCGCCTTGCTTTTGCATCTGGGCTTGCAAAAAATCTATCTTGCCATTGACCGCGTCGAATTTGCCATTTACCAAATCGAATTTGGCATTGATGGCGATGTTGTTATAACTGAGCATAATTGTTACCAACGACACGACCAGGGCAATAATGGCAAAAGTACTGCTCAACACGGCGGTGTAAATCGTGCGGGTTAATTCTTTTTGCTCGCGTTGGATGTCTTCACGCGTGGCGAAATGTTTCAGATCATCTTGGGTCACGGGCTGTTCCTTAGCATTCGAATCGTCCAATTTTCCCTCCCCATTATCATAGAACCACCAATCTTAAGAATAGGTAAACGATTAACCATATTCTGTCAAGGCCAAAATTCAAAGCCAAAAATTCAAAGACCAAAATCTAAGAGCCTGATCCAAAATTATCAAGGGTAGAGTAAGTTTGTCTTCACCCGCCGCTTGCGTTAGCAAGCGAGAAGGGAATCCAGCTTTGACGCGCGTCTGCGCGTCAGAAATCAATTTTTTTGCTCGAAATTGACATTTCGAGCGGGCTGGATACCCCGACTCGCCTCGTAAACGAGGCGGCGGGGTAAGACGCAACTTAGAATTCATAATATCACCCTTAATTTTGAATCAGACTCTCACATCGAATGCAATCCAATACAATTGCCCTCAGAATCCAAGACAAAGGCGATGTTGCCATATTGGCCGATCGACATTTTGTCTTTGACCAATTGCCCCCCGAATTTATCGGCTTGTCTTGCGGTGATGCCGCAATCTTGGCACGGGAAATAGACGATGGTGCCGCCCACCCCCGCCCGTAATTCGGGATGCCGCACCAAAGCCCCGGCCGCGCCAAAACCATCCATGCGGGCGGGAAAACTGTACATTTCGCGGCCATCGATGCTGGCCTCATCCATGCGGGTTAAATTTATTCCCAATAAAGATTGGTAAAATTTGACCGCGCGTGGCATATCATCGACGTAAATCTCGAACCAAATGACGGGGTTGATGTGGCAAGCTGTATTTTCGGCCATAATTTTCCTCCGTAATCCGTAAAAAAGCTGCATCATCGCCATTATTTTGCTATAGAAGATTCTATCGATAATTGAGGCAAAAATGCAAATACTTATTACCGGCGGCGCGGGCTATATTGGCAGCCATACTTGTGTTGAATTGGCGGCGGCAGGCCACGATCTTGTGGTGCTGGATAATTTCGTCAACAGCAACCCGGCATCACTCATGCGGGTCGAGCACATAACCGGTCGCAAAATAACCCTGATCACCGCCGATTTGTGCCATGCTGCCGATGTTAGCGCGGTGTTTGCCGCCCATGCCATTGATGCGGTGATTCACTTTGCCGGTCTTAAAGCGGTGGGGGAATCCAATGACAAACCTTTACTCTATTACCACAACAACATCACCGGTACTTTGAATTTATTGCAAGCGATGGATGCCGCCAATTGCCGCCAATTGGTGTTTAGTTCGTCGGCGACGGTTTATGGCGTGCCGCAAAAATTGCCTCTGACCGAAGACCATCCTTTGTCGGCCACCAATCCCTATGGTCGCAGCAAATTAATGATCGAGGAAATCTTGCGCGATTTGTATCAATCCGATGCGCGCTGGCGGTTGGCGATTTTGCGTTATTTCAATCCGGTGGGAGCGCATGAAAGCGGGTTGATTGGCGAAGACCCGCTTGGCCCGCCCAATAATCTTATGCCGTTTGTCGCCCAGGTGGCGGGCGGGCGGCGCGATAAATTATCGGTTTGGGGCAAAGATTACCCCACCATCGATGGCACGGGGGTGCGGGATTATATCCATGTAGTTGATCTGGCGGCGGGACATGTGAAAGCTTTGGATAAATTATCCGCCCATCACCAGGGGAAATGTTTCGTGGTTAATCTTGGCACCGGCACCGGTTACTCGGTGATGCAAGTGATCGAGAATTTCAAACGCGCCAGCAACCGCGACATTCCCTATCAAATTTGCCCGCGTCGTGCCGGTGATGTCGCCGAAGTGGTGGCCAGCCCGGATTTCGCCCGCGAATTTCTGGGCTGGGAAGCCCAACGCGGCCTCGATGAAATGTGCCGCGACCATTGGCGGTGGCAAGCCAATAACCCGAATGGTTTCGCATCATGACAGTTAAATTACTCAGCCTGGATGTGTGGGATACGTTGCTGCGCCGGAAAACCGCTCCAGGTGCCATCAAATTTTTTTCGGCGCAGCATATTTTTTACCATTTGCGCCAAGATTTGCCCAAAAATTATGCCGATGCGAAAGCGATTTATGAATTGCGTCTCGCAACCGAGCGAAAATTGGGCAATTTGTCGAAAAAACGCGGGTTGGATGATGAATATGAACTTTCCGCCGTTTTAACCGCGATGCTGGATCACGCTCTGGGGGAGGGCGTAATATCGCCAACCGAGCGGGCAAGTTGGGTGGCAAAATTTTATCAATATGAAATTGAGTGCGAAATTAATCACAGTTTCCCCGACCCGGCAATTGCCGATTTCATCGCCGATTATGCGGCCGAACAAACCATATTTTTATCGGATTTTTATCTCACCACCCCGGCCATGCAGCAAATTCTGGCGGCGCATGGTTGGGAAAAATTTTCTTTAACTGGTTTTACCTCCGCCAGCGTTGGATTTAATAAACGTTCGGGTAATTTATTTCGCCATGTCCATAAGGAATTAAATATAAAACCCAGCGCTCATATACATATTGGCGATCATCCTTGGTCAGATGTGCGCATACCGCGCAAATTGGGGATAACATCGATTCTGTACCAACCCGACAAATTGCACCAGGACCGGAGTCAACGCGAGATGATCTTTACCGATCAAAACCGGTTTTTATCGCATTGGCGGCATGTGACCGAGACGCATTCCTATTCGACATCATCAAATGAACCTGATCGCCAGGCTTGGTCGCTGGGGGTGGCGACGGCACCGTTGTGGGTGGGATTCGTGCAATGGGTTGCCGAGCAAGCCCTCAGCCACAAGATCGATAAATTATTTTTCCTGACGCGCGAGGGCGAATTTTTCGCCCAGATTTACCAGACCCTCTATCCCAACCAAAAATTACACGACCACCAGCTTCCGCCGACCGCGATTTTTGCCTCAAGCCGCCAGGCGAGTTTCGCCGCCGCCCTGAATGGGCTGTCGCCAGCCGAGATGGGCCGCAGCTGGGATTTGCACAAAGTACAAAATTTGCGCGGGTTTTTCGCCCTGTTTAACCTTGATCCCGCAGATTTTAGCGATATTTTAGCCGAATTTAATCTGAATATCGACCAAGTCATTCACGATCCGCAACATGACCAAAATTTCGCCGCCTTTATCAACCATCCCAAAATGCAACAGGCCGCCAACGCCGCCATTGCGCGGCAAAAATCGATGCTGGTTGATTATGCGCGGCAATCTGGCATCCAAGACTCCGGTCAAGACGGCGGAAAAATAGGCCTGGTCGATATTGGTTGGCGCGGCAGCATTATGGATAATATTTCCCGCATCTTGCCAAACCACCAATTTTATGGCTATTTTCTTGGGTTGCGGCGATTTATCAATCCGCAACCCGCCAATGGGCAAAAATTCGCCTATGGCCCGGATGAAACGATCAAACCGGGCAATGAGATAAAATTGTTTGAATCCTTTGCCGCGATGGAGGCTTTGTGCCAGTCGCGGGCGGGGGCCGTGGTGGGGTATGAACGGGTTGGCGATCATATTGCGCCCATGCGGCCGGTCTCGGCGGCGGAGAAAATCGCCCATGACCGCTTTACCGCGCCCTACCAGGCCGGGGTGATCGAAGCGGCGCGGCAGGCGGCGCGGTTATTGCCTTTATACGGCCAATCGGGGGATAAATTGCGGCCCGCCGCCCTGGCAATCTGGAAAAAGATTCAAACCGCGCCGCCAGAGCAGCTCGCCCAGGAAATATTATCGCTGCCGCAACAGGATATTTTTGGCCTGGGCGACCAATTTGTCATGCGCGATGTGCCGCCTGTTAAACAAATATTAAAATCCATTATATTCCCATCTGAGCGTCGCAATGTGTTGCATTATCTCAGGCGGGCGCAATGGGGCGCGGCCATGGCAGCCAATAAAGATTTGGGATTTTTGCATCGGCTTTTGTTGGTGGTGATGTTTCGTGCCGCCAATGGGATTAAAATTTTGCTTATGTGGTATAGGTCGTGGTAGAGATAATATTGTACGTATTTCAATGAGATACTCCGTGTCCTTGAAAATTCGCCTTTACGACCCTCCCTTCCTGCTTAGGGAAGGTCTGATTAAGTCGTACTGACCCCCCCTTCCTGCTT
>JASGCR010000327.1 GCA_030054015.1 Candidatus Symbiobacter sp.
CCCCCCTTCTAAAGAAGGGGGGGTAAACAAATTTTCGACTTGTTCAGACCTTCCTAAAGAAGGGGGGGTAAAACTAGACTTACTCAGACCTTCCTTAGGAAGGGGGGTCTAACCTATTGAAACTATTAACATTAATTTTGGATCAGCCTCTCAGCAAAAATACGGGCGCGTTATGACCAAATATACGGGAAAACTTTACGGGATAGGAGTCGGGCCGGGCGATCCCGAACTTTTGACCGTCAAGGCGGTGCGCCTCATTGCCGCCGCCAAAATCATCGCCTATGCCGCGCCCTGTGCGACCGAGTCGGCAAGCGAATCCATGGCGCGTACCATTGCCGCGCCGTATTTTCCGGACAATATCGTGGAATATCCGATCCGCCTGCCGATGGTGGTGGAACGCGCCCCTGCCCAGAAAATTTATCGTGAGGCCGCCGCGGTTTTGCGCGAATATCTATCGGCGGGTCAAGATGTGCTGGTGTTGTGCCAAGGCGATCCCTTGTTTTATGGCTCGTTTATGTATTTATTGCCGCATTTGCAGGCGGATTTTGCGGTCGAGATTGTGCCGGGCATTTCCTCCCTCATGGCCGCCAGTGCGAGTTTGCAAACCCCCTTGGTCTGTCGCAATCAAAGCCTGGCGGTGGTGCCGGCTCCTTTGCCCGATGTCCAATTGCGTGCCGTGTTGGCGGCTCATGATACCGTGGCTGTGCTTAAAATTGGCCGCCATTTGCCGCGTTTGCGGCGGTTATTGTCTGACATGGGCTATTTGCCGCATGGTTATTATGTCGAACGCGCGAGCCAGGCGGGGGAGTTTTTTTGCCCCCTGGCCGATTTGCCGTATGAATTGACCGAGGCCGCGCCCTATTTTGCGATGATTTTGGTTAGGAAGCCGGGGATGGACGGTAATTAAGATAGCGAAAATAACCAGGATCGGCCAGATTAAGGCCATGGGCGAAATCGGGGGCGGCAACCACCAAAATCCGCGCCGCCCGCTCCTGCCAATCGGCGCGAAAATGCACCGAGCTTTTTAAGATTAACAGGCTAAACTGACTGGGGTCGCAGCCCAATTGCGTGAAAATCGCCAGGCTTGACGGTTGTTGCCGCACCGAGGCGACAAAAATCGAAATGCCGCCGCGATCACCTAAATCATGGCCTGGCACCACATCCAACCGCGCCATTTTGCCCAAATTAAGCATCCCGCCCCCCCACATCGCGCCGGTGGCGGGAAATTCGCCATCCCACAAGGCTCCAATACGAGCGAGAAAATTAATCGGCGCATCGCCCGGCACGCCCGACCGCCCGCCCAAACTCATATTCACCACCTCGCCCACCTGCAATTGATGGGCGCGGGCGGCGGCATCCGGGTCGCAATAAAGCGCAATGCCGATAGAGAAAAAATTTGTTTCCTCGGATCGGGGGGTATGCATCACCGCCCGCAACATAAAATTAGTGTCGGATGTTGCGCCCGCGCCTGGATTATCTTGGGTATCGGCAATCACCACGGGTTTGCCGCGAGCTTTGGGATGATTTTGGGTGATGTCTAAGGCCTCGGCGATCGAAAATATTTTTTCGGCGGCGAAATCGGCTTGCGCGGCGATAAATGAGTGATAAATACTGTCAGTTTTGGCCGCAACCCGCAGGGTGGCATCGCCCGCGCCACAATCATAGCCAAACACGCAAGGCCCGACAAATTCGACATCCGAGGGGGGAAAACCGGCGGCGAAATTGATTTCATATTTGGCATCGTCATCGGGTGAAATTTTATCACGTTCGGTTAATAATGAGCGCATCGGCTCGGCCAGGCTGCATTGGGCGGTGAGGGGAATCAGATAAGGAATCCGCCGGAAATGCCGCGCGATGGGGCGATTTATGAAAGGCAGCCGCGCCGCCAAGCGTACCCCCGTCGCCCGCATGTCGATATGGGGATAGGTACGGTAAATCGTCAACCAATCCGCCGCCGCCACCATATCCGCCGTGACATTGGCGTGCCAATCCAGGCTGGCAATTAACCAGGGCGCATCGCCAATGACCCCCCGCACAAGCCGCAATATTTCCGTCTCGGCATCTGGGTGGCTGGCGGTGATCATGGCCCCATGCAAATCAAGATAAACCGCCTGGATTGGCATCGTCGCCACCACCTGGCCCAGGCGGCGCAAAAGCCGTGACATTATTTCTTGAAACGCCTGGTCGCTGACCAGCCCGCCCGGCGGCGCGTTCGCCCATAAGATCGGGATCACGGGATACTCCATCGCTTTGGCCTGGTCAATAAACCCTGCCAAGGCCAGATTGCGCCCCGCCATCGCCGCGTAGAGATTTTCTCCCTCGGTCAAGCCCGGCCAGCCGGTCGGGGTGATAAAGCTTTGTATCGGGGTCGGGTTGGGATCAAAACTATTGGTTTCGTGCTGGAAACCGGCGACGCAAATGGGCAGATTGGGCGGGTTTTTCATGTTTACCTCGTGTCCTTGAAAATTCGCCTTTGTGGCCCCCCTTCCTAGGGAAGGTCTGAATAAGTCCTAAAAAAAGGAGCGTCATTACCCACCAGACTGCAAGCGGATTTCCGCTTGCAGTCTGAGTTGGGTAATCCCCCAGGAGTTTTAAGGAATAATACTCCTGGGGGATTACCCGACTCACATTATCCGTAAACGGATAATGTGGCGGGTAATGACGCTCCTTTTTTAGGAATGACGCTCCTTTTTTGGCAATAAGGAA
>JASGCR010000328.1 GCA_030054015.1 Candidatus Symbiobacter sp.
TCCCCCCCTTCTAAAGAAGGGGGGGTAAAACTAGACTTATTCAGACCCTCCTTAAGTAAGAGCGTCAAAAAAAAAGAGCGTCATTACCCACCGCGCTGTCCGTTATTAACGGACAGCGCGAGTTGGGGCCTGTCCCCCGCCCGTGACGTAAGTCACGGGTCGGGGGAAAGCCCCCAGGCATTTACGGAATAATACTCCTGGGGATTACCCGACTCGGACTACAAGCGGAAATCCGCTTGTAGTCCGGCGGGTAATGACGCTCCTTTCTTTGGGCGCAATACGCCTGGGGGATTCCCTTCTCGCCGCATAAATGCGGCGGCGGGTAATGACGCTCCCTTTTAATGCGGCGGCGGGTAATGACGCTCCCTTTTAATGCGGCGGCGGCGGGTAATGACGCTCCCTTTTAATGCGTGGCAAATTGTTCCTTAAGCACCCGCTCATCCAGGCCCTGGGCGGGATCGAACAATAAATTCACCAGGCGGCTGCGATCCTCGGCGACATCGACGCGCACCACTTGGCGCATTTCGGTGAAGTCTGCCACGGCACTGCAGGGGCGTTTTTCGCCTTCCAAGACATCGAATCGGACCTGGGCCGAATGGCGCAGCAAGGCCCCGCGCCAATGGCGGGGGCGAAAGGCACTGATCGGGGTCAAAGCCAGCACCCCCGCTTCGAGCGGCACAATCGGCCCATGCGCCGATAAATTATAGGCGGTACTGCCCGCCGGGGTTGACACCAACACCCCGTCACAAACCAATTCGTCCAGGCGTTTCACCCCGTCAATATAAATCCGAATCTTGGCGGTTTGCCGCGATTGGCGGAACAGCGAGACTTCGTTAAACGCCAGGGCTTCGGCAACCACCGCGAGAGGATCATCGCCGTTTTCAGGCCCGGTTTCATGCGCGTCGCGGCGCATATAACAGCGCATTCGCAACGGAAAAAGCTGGTGCGGTTGCGCCAGGGCAACCCGTTCAACCAGGCCATCCTCCTGATATTCATTCATCAAAAACCCAAGGCTGCCGCGATTCATGCCGTAAAACGGTTTGCCCAAAATTTCATAACTATGAAAACATTCCAGCATAAAGCCATCGCCGCCCAGGGCGACAATCACATCGGCTTGTTCCGGCGCGGTTTGGCCGTAACGTGCCGCCAAGCGCACCAGGGCGATTTGGGCCTCGTCATTGCCACTGGCCAGAAAGGAAAGCGTGGGGTTTGCTTTCGCATCCCTCTTTCTTGGGGCGACTTGTGGTTGCATTGACTGTCACTTCCGTACCAGTTCACATGATGGGGTCATCGGGCCAGGAATCATCCGCCGCATCTATTCCGCCAAAAATTTGCGCATGACATCCGCGGCTTGGCTAATATTCAACAGCCCGTCCAGATGCCCACCGGTGCCGTCCAGTTCAAAATATTCCCCCCTTTTGCCCATCGCCTTAAATTTCTCATAGGCGGCGCGGGCATATTGCGGCGGGAAAATCAGATCGCTTTTGGCCGGTATGAACAAGATTTTGGCGGTAATCTTGCCGATATCGGCCTCGACATTAAACATCTGGTTGGCTTTGACCATATAAAGGAAATTATTGGCATCGGTGGTCACAGCGCGGGCGGCTCCGGCCTTTGCTAAACCGGCTTCGATGGCGAATTTATGGTCCAGGGCATCGGCGGGATTTTTGCCCTCCTCGGCAAATTTGCGGCCATAAGTCGCATCGGCCCAGCCCCAATTGCGGGCGGTTAATGTCACCAATTTCATGGCCGCCGCCACCCCATCCAGAGGCTCGTCCTTGCCATAATAATCGCCGTGGCTCCAATTGGGATCGGCGGTGATGGGGGCCGCCCAGGCCTCTAACAAGGCCAGACTCCAGGCCGGCATGGCAAAGCCCGGCCCGATCACATGGATCACCCGCGCGACGAAATCTGGGTACATTGTCGCCCATTCCATCGCCTGCACCGAGCCGCCTGAGGCCCCGGCCACCGCGTAAAGTTGCTTCACCCCCAATTGGTCGAGCAAGGCCTTATGCACCCGCACCGTATCTTTGAAGGAAATAATCGGAAAACTGAGTCCATAAGGCTTGCCGGTGTCGGGATTGATGCTCGACGGGCCGGTGGTGATGACATTAAGGTCTTTGAAATTGAGATTAGCGAGGCTATCGGCACTAATGACAAAATATTTGCTGGCGTCAATCGCCTTGCCCGCGCCAATGATGCTGTCCCAATAGCCGGCGGCCTTGTCGCTGGTCTGGTATTTGCCGGCGGCGTGCGACGTTCCGCTAAAATAATGGGCGATAAAAATGGCATTCGTGCCGGCGACATTAAGCGTGCCATAGGTTTCATAGCCCAGCTGGACATTTTTCAGATTTTGGCCGGAAACCGTGGTGTAATGCTCAAGCGTAAAGGATTTTTTCTCGGTCAATAAATCGGCGGATTGGGCCGCCGCCATCCCCGTTACCCCGAACAGCATGACCATAAAACAGGTCGCAATTATCGGTTTTATTTTAGCGAAATATGACATGGTCTTCCCCCGCTGTGATGAGTCTTTCGCAATCGCTTCCAATCACTTTGCCATACCCTGAATTTTGCATGAATGCAAGGGGGGCGAGGGTTGGGGGAGTTGAGAGAATTTTTCGGAGTTTCCTTAGGGAAAGTCTGAATAAGTCGTACTGACCCCCCCTTCCTGCTTAGGAAGGGG
>JASGCR010000329.1:0-695 GCA_030054015.1 Candidatus Symbiobacter sp.
AAATTCTAGCTTTTCTATCCCCCCCTTCCTAAGCAGGAAGGGGGGGTCATAAAGCAGAATTCATTTGGAAACAGAGTATATCCTAGACGAAATGGCAAATTTATCACCTCTTATTTGCGGCACGGTCGTGATGGTACAACCTCAATCTCAGGCGACAACCAACCGGACGGAGTCCCTGGGCCGCAATCCGCCGCCAGAACTCCCCTTGTTCAACCGCGAATTGTCCTGGCTGTATTTCAACCACCGCATCCTGGACGAGGCCGAAAATTCCCGTCACCCCATTTTGGAGCGCGTGCGCTTTCTGGCCATTGCCGAGACCAATTTGGATGAATTTTTTATGGTACGGGTGGCCGGGTTAAAGGGACAGATCAAAGCCGGTATTTCCACCCGATCGGACGATGGCAAAAGCCCCGCCGAACAATTGACGACTTTGCGCCAGGCCGCGCACCAATTGGGGCAACGTTATGACCGGATTTTTGCGCAATTGCGGGCGGAATTGGCTGAAAATTATGCCACATTTTTGACCGATGACATTGATGATGATTTTAGAATGTCGCTTGACCCCGCCGCGTGGCAACAAATTGAGGATATTTTCGAGCGCGATTATTTCCCGCTTTTGACCCCGGTGGTGTTCGATCTTGCCCAGCCTTTTCCCTATATCGGCAGTGGCGGATTGGCGATGGTGATGCGGCTGG
>JASGCR010000329.1:795-2671 GCA_030054015.1 Candidatus Symbiobacter sp.
TACCCAAAGACCCGGTACCCAAAGACCCGGTACCCAAAGACCCGGTACCCAAAGACCCGGTACCCAAAGATGCCGCCAAAGCGGATGACGATGATGCAAGCGCGATGAAATTGGCGTTTTTCTCTCTGCCGCCGCAAATCCCCCGTTTTTTAGCGATTCCAGGCGGCGGGCAAGGCACTGACGCGGCGCAGCCTCTCCGTTTTTTAGCTTCGGAACAGGTGTTGAAACTTTTTATCCCGCGTTTATTCCCGTCCTACCGCTTGGTGGATGCCGGAAATTTGCGGCTTAACCGTGACAGCGAGGTGGAAATTGCCGAAGAGGCGGAGGATTTGGTGCGCTCTTACGAAACCGCCTTGAGCCGCCGCCAACGGGGGTCGGTGATCCGTCTGGTCGTGAATCACGCCATGCCGACGGGTTTGCGCGACCTGGTCATGCGCGAATTAGAAATGGATGCCCAGGATGTTTACGCCGCCAATTGGGTAGGATATGTTGATTTTATGGCGGTGATACCGCTTTTGGCTGAGCTTATTCCGGCCGCCGTCAAAAATTATCCCGCCTCGAACCTGGATTCGAACCTGGCTTTGAAGCCGGAATCCAACCCGGCCTTAAACCGGTCCGTCCCCGCGCCGGCTTTGCAATTTCCGCATTTCACCCCCGCTTTGCCGCCGCGGTTGCGGGATCATGAGGGCGACATGTTTGCCGTCATGCGGGCGGGTGATTTGCTGGTGCAACATCCCTATCAAAGTTTTGACACGGTGATACGATTTTTTGACCAGGCCGCCGACGACCCGGCCGTGTTGGCGATTAAATTAACCCTGTATCGCACGTCAAACGATTCGCCGATTGTGAAAGCCTTGATCAAAGCCGCCCAAAATGGCAAAGCCGTCACCGCTTTGGTCGAGGTCAAAGCGCGGTTTGACGAGGAAGCCAATATTCGCTGGGCGAAAAATTTGGAACAGGCCGGGGCGCAGGTGGTTTATGGCTTTCCCGCCCTTAAAACCCATGCCAAATTGGCGATGGTGGTGCGCCGCGAAGACACGCCCGACCGTGCCAATACCCCCCGTTCTTATGTCCATATCGGCACCGGCAATTACCACCCCATCACCGCCAAAACCTATACCGATGTGTCGTTATTTAGCTGCGATCCGCGCCTGACCCGCGATGCGACGCGGATTTTTAACTTCATTGCCAGCCATATTCAGCCCGAACAATTGGAATTAATGGCCTTGTCGCCTTTGACCTTGCGACAGCGTTTGTTAAGCCTGATCGAAGATGAAATTGCCCAGGCCCGCGCGGGCCGTCCCGCCGCGATTTGGTTGAAATTAAATGCCCTGGTTGACCCCGAAATGATTGCCGCCTTGTACCGCGCCAGCCAAGCCGGAGTCGACATCACCGGCGTCATTCGCGGTCTGTGCTGTTTAAAGCCGGGCATAAAGGATTTATCCGACCGCATTGAAATTCGCTCGCTGGTCGGGCGGTTTTTGGAACATGGTCGGATTGTGTGTTTTGGCGCGGGTTATGGCTTGCCCTCGGCCCAGGCCAAACTCTATATATCCTCAGCCGATTGGATGGAGCGCAATTTGAACCGCCGCATCGAAATTTTGGTGCCAATTTTGGATGAGACCGCCCATAGAATAGTCATGGATGACATTATGCAGCATAATTTGCGCGACCAAGCCCAGAGCTGGCGGTTACAATCTGACGGGCAATATCGCCGCCTCGCCCCCGACGATGAGGATGCTTTTTCCTGTCACAATTATTTTTTAGGCCAGGTTTTTTAGATTCTGAGCAATCCCCGCCGCGCTCACTAAGGGGGGCGACAAAAAAAGAGCGTCATTCCCCGCCGCCTTATTCGTGGAACGAATAAGGCGAGTCG